>CAZNEU010000467.1:0-9150 GCA_964571915.1 uncultured Phycisphaeraceae bacterium | reverse complement strand
CTCGATGCGATCGCCCGAGGCCACCGTGCGCACCTGCGCGACGGTGGCGACGTTCATGGTGATGGTGAGCGTCTGCTCCGCCGCGCCGCGCCGGTCCGACCACTGCGATATATCGGGGCCGTCAACACCGGGCGTAACCGTCACCTCAACCTGCTGCCGGTCGTACTCGATCCACACACCCACAATCCCGCGCGCGTTGAGCGCATCCCGCACGCCGCCCAGCACGGCCTCCAGTGCGCGGCGAGAGAACACCTTGGGCCCGTCCTTGTCCAGCAGGGCACCGATTTCCGTGAGCGAGTACGTCGGGGCGGTGGCGCCGGTTGAGGGGATGTCGAACCCGCCGGGCGTACCGACCAGAGCCACGCGCGCTTCGGACATGAGGTCGGGCACCGACGGCAGGCCGGGGTGGTCGCGGATCGTGTCGGCGTAGCCGGGCACAAAGCCCGAGACCGTGAATGGATTGTCAACCGTCGCCACGGGGGCGGGCGGTGCCGTCGGACGCGCGGGAACCGTTGGCCCCGGCGCGGGCTTGCCGGCGGGGGGCGTCAGTCCGGTCGCTGGCCCCTGCTTAGGCGGCTGCGAAAAAGCGGAACTCGCGGCCAGCATCAGGCCCGCAACCGAGACCAGCGTGAGGCACGATGCGCGTGCGCGGCCGGCCCCACCCGCGTGGGTCGTGTCCGTTGGCTTACCACCGACCGGCGACAACTTCTTCATCGTGAAACTCCCCGAACGAGAGGCCGGTGAACCAACCCTCGCGTAATCTAGACCCGACCAGAATCCGATAGTAGAACCCGGCCGAGCGCATCGTCAAGTGTCCACAAACATCGGCCATCCGCCGCGAGAGGGCCAGAATTCTCGGACTCTGCACAATCCGGCCAGAAGCGGGCACCTGCGCGGAGGCGTATCGGGCCTCCGGCCGTGCCGATTCGGCGCTCAACGCCACCACGAGGGTCTGGGCGAGCATCATCGCACGCCAGCACGGCCGAACCGGGGCGAGCCGGTGGCCGCGTGCGCCGATGTGTGTGTCGCGGCAGCACGGCGATCAACGCCGGCGCGTCGCACGAGGAGCGAGTCATGAAGCGTGGTTCCAAGAACAGCGTGCTGATGGTTTCGGGCCTGGCCGTGGCAGCCGCGTGCGGCGGCTGCGCCCACAACACGAGCGCGCAGGCCAGCCGGGGCGATCCACCGGCCGTGCGATCGACGCTGGTGTCCAGTTACAAGACCTCGGCGGGCGTGGGCGACAGTTTCGGGAGCGCGGTCTTTCAGACTCCTGACCTGACCTTCGCCCGCCTGAACAACTCGATGGGTCCGGTGTACGCCCAGGTGCGCACGCCCGGCGAGTGAGCCGCCCGCGGGCAACTACTTCTTCTGTGCCCGGCCAAGGGCGCCCCGCATGGCCTCGAAGGCGGAGGTGAGCGTCGGGTCGCAGGGGGTGCTCTCCACGGCCACCGGCCGGGCCGTGAAGGCCAGGCGCAGCCCGACATCCGAGAATGCCCGCTTGGTGATCTCGTCGGTGTGCTTCGTGGTGAGCGGATAGACAGCATCCTTCCACTGGGAGGGGTCCACTCGCTTGGAGAGCGCCGAGCGACCGGCGATGCCGAACTCACCTGCTCTGGTGCTGAGCGCGGCACTGATCGCGCCGAGCGTGGCCGCGTCGCCCTGCCTAAGCGTGTCGAACGCCTCGCCGTCCTTGAACGTCCAGGTCTGGACATTGCCGATCAGGTGGATGAAGATTGCGGGGCCGGAGCGGACGGGCGCGGCCACGGGCATGAAGAACACGGCCGCATCTGAACTGTCATAGTAGTTTTCGAGGCCGGTGCTTCCGTCGGCAAGCCGTGCGTTGGACCTGAGGTTCGGCAGGAGTTGCAATCCCTGCTTCCTCAACTCGGCGTGGTGCTTCTCGACGGCGCTCACGGACTGATCGCGCAGGTTCCATTCGGCCGGGTCGTTCATCGCGCCCCCGCGGGCCCTGGCCTCCATCGCGCACGCCGCGGCAAACTCGGCATCGGTCGGGAGACGCGCACCGAGCGTTCTGGCAAGGAACGCGGCCGTGTCGGGCCGGACCATCTGCAAAGGCGAGGACACCGAGGGTTCGAGGCCCCCCTGATCGCTCATCGCCTCCGGGAAGTACGTTCCGGGACCCGCGCTGAGCTTGATCCATGTGGCCTCGGCACGCTGGACCCAAGCACTCGATTTGGGCGGGCGCTGCGCCCGTTCGCCGGGGCCGATCCGATCTCCCACAAGCGGCCGCCAGCCGACCGGCCCGCTCACATCTTCCAACTTCGTCAGGCCCGCACCCCACACGCGCTCGGCGGGTGCAAAGTCGGCGCTGCGCGGGTCGGACTGGATCATCAGCACGCCGACGGACACGGCCGTCGTACACAGATAAACGGGATCGCCCGAGGCCGACAACAGCGGCCCGCCCGTCGGCGCTTCAAGCAGGCGGAACTCCAACTGGTTCACACCCGGCCTCGCGTCCGCAGCGACCGCCAACGCCGCGGGTTTGTCGCCAACGTACTCATAGCGCACCGCCGCCGGCATTTCGGCGGCCGGGTCCGGCCCCACGAAGCGCCAACGGTCGCCGTTGACCGCCGGGCCGATGCGTGCAAAGTCGCGGCGTGTGCCGCTCACCGCGTCGCCGCGAGAACTCTCACACCTGAACGCCTCCCTGAGCCGCATGTATTCGGCACGGGGGAACCACTTCATGGCCGGGTCCACGGACTGGTCCATCCCATCCGCCTCGGCAAAGATCGCCTTGGTGCGCTCAAGCAGCGCCGCGGTCGCCTGCTTCGCGATGTCGGCCTTGTCGGCCTGCCACTTGCGCACGGCGAGTTCGAGTTGCCAGAACACACGTGAGGCCCTGACCTCGGGGTCCAGGAGTTCGCTCAGCCGCGCTTCCAGCGGGATGTTCGCGGCCGTGAGCGCCTCCGCCATCTCCTTGATGGATTCTTCAACCAGCGTGGGGTTCTTGATGGCCTCGGGTGTCGAGCGGGCTCGTGCGGCCAGTTCGGGCGCGCTCTCGTTGATCGCCTTGCGGCGCGCCGTCCAGCCCTTGCCGCCCTCCACGTTCTGCACATCGCGCAGCACCCGGGCGCACGCCGCGAGCCACGGACCGTCGGGCTGGCGGCCAAGACCCGCCGGACTGGCGAGACGATCCCACGCGGCGGAGACGGCCTCGGGCGTGCGGCCCGCATCATCAAGGATCGCGCCGATGGCTCTGAGCGAATCGGCCTCGGCCAGGTCCTTCATCCTGCCCAGGCGCTTCACGACCTCGGCCACCTGGGGAAGGTCGCGAATACGCTCGAGTGAACCCTGAACCACGTCGGCGTGCCACCTGCCGAGCGATTCCGTGGAGCCCCCGAAGAGGGTGAGTGTGGTGGACAAGCCTGCACCGTCCTGTATGGCATCCGAGACGGCCTGGACATCCAACAGGCGGCCCGAACTCGCCTTGTAGGCATCGAGCAGGCCAGCCTTGGCCGCGGACAGCGCGGCAGAGACTGCGGCAACCGTCGGTTCGGCATTGGCCACCTGCGGCAGGTTCTTGTAAAACACGCTCCGAGCCTTCTCCCGAGCCTCAGCGCACACCTGAGCGAAAGCCTCGGCCCATGCAGGATTCAGTCCCGTTGGCGCGTCCTCCGGCGACAGGTTGTCCATCTCAGCGACGGCCTTCTTGACGGCGGCCTCGATGGCATCAACCTTCGCGGTGAGCACCGCGGGGTCCGCCTTCGCCTCAACCAGTTGCCTGTTGGCCCATGGCCCGACCACGTCGCGCCAGAAGCGGTTCTTCTCGGGCGCTTCATCGGGGAACAGGTCGCGATTCAGCCGGTCGCGGAGCGCCACTTCCACCGGGGATGGACCGGCCGGCGTGGCCTGGGCGGTCTGGACGGCATCCCGGCTCGCTTGGCTGAGACGCTTGGCATCGGCGTCAAGGCTCGACGCGACCCTGTCGATCTCGGCGCGGTTGCGGCGCACCATCGCCAGCGAGCCCCACTCCCGCTCCACGCGGCGATTCAGCGTGTCACGCCCATCCTGCACGCTGTCCCGCTTCTCGGGAAGGATGCCGGTGGTCCTGAGTGCGGCGTTCGCATCCTCGAGCGCCTTGTTCCACGCCGCGCGTCCGCCCTTGGCCACGCCCGCATATGGGGTGTAATCGTCAACCACCCCTGCCACCCACGCCTGCGGGTCGGCTCCCACCTTGCTCCACCCGCGGCGTTGATCGCCCTGCTCTGATTGCACGTAGTCCCTCGCCGCGGCGGCTTCGTCCATCGGCGCCCACACGCCAGACTTCGCCAGCAGCCCCGCCAGAGCAGTCAGGCGGTTGAGTTCCGGCACGATCTCGCGTTGTTTGTCGAACGGCTTGCCGGTCTCCGCCAGCACCAGATTGGCGGTTGAGGTCTTCACGCCGTCGAGCACCAGCAACCTGAAGGACGCCTTCGACGGGTCTTTGGCGAGGGCCGACGTGGTCGCGTCCAAGGCGTCTTGCAGCGCCTTGTTGGCTTCCTTGAGTTCGGGCGCCAGACCCCCTGGCACGAAGCCTGGGGTCGCGCCGCTGTTGCCCATCCACGTCTGAAACACCACCAGGCCCACGGTGCCAACCACCGCGATCGCCGCCGCCAGCAGCCCCCACTTCACCACCGGGTTGATCTTGCCCGCCATGCCCGCTTCGGCCTCGACACCCCAGACCTTGCCCAGCGTGGACTCGGGCCATTCGACCGGCGTGCGAACCGTGCTGAAGACCGCGGGCGTGCGCCCGGCGCGGGCATCGGAACCGAGGCCCCGCAGGTCGGCAACGCGGCCCTCAACGGCGTTGCGCATGGAGTTGCCGACGAGCACGCTCACGCCCGGCCCGGCCTGGGCCCCCATCATCTGGCGTGCCGCGTCCACGCCCGGCCCTTCGGGGACATCCACCCACGAGTTGGTGACGGCGGTGGTCACCTGCCCGAGCATGAGGCCCACGCGCGCCAGGCTGTCGCGCTTGTGGCGGCGCTTCAGGCCCGCCATGGTGCGCTCCCACGGCTCGGCCACGCACGCGGCGTGGAAATCCACCGCGGTGTCGAAGGCCGTCAGCACATCGTCAAACACCACAAAGAAACCGGCGGGGTGGTCGGACCTGAGCGGTTTGACCTTGCACGAACCGGCGGAGCGATCGAACAGGTCTCCCAGGCGCCTGGTCAGGTCCGTCTTCAGCGCCTCGGCCATGCCGCCCAGTTGCAGAAGGACGTGCGACACGTCCACCCACAGCACGGGCCGCTCGTCGGTGCGAACCCGCGTGTCGCGCAGGTCGATCACCTCGAACGTCTCGCCGTTGCCCACGGGGTCGCGCCGGCCGAGCGACACCCATTGGTATTCATCCCGGTCGGACAGACGCGCATGGGCGTTGCGCTTCACTCGATCGCTGAGGAGCAACTGCCAGCGGTTGGAGAGTTTGCCCGCGATCTTCGCGGCGATGTTGCACGGCTGATCGCGCACGTCCTCGCGCCCGCGGGGGCCGTAGTTGTAGTGAACGCTCCCGCAATCGGCCCCGATCTTCAGGATCGTCGCCACTTCCCCCTTGCGGTACATGGCGTACACGGCACGCCGCAGTTCGAGCGCCGTACGGGCGATATCGAGGTCCGTATCGCCCGCGACCAGGAAGCCGTCCTTGCCCAGCCGCTTCATGAACGCGGCCGGGGCGTGCTTCTTCATCACGTCCTGGAGCACACCTTCGAGGCGGAGGAACTGCGCCTCGAAACGCTCATCGCCCATCCGATCGAGCAGTTCCAGAGCCTCGTCGATGTACGCGAACATGACCGCCCCGTACTCCGAGGGCTGGTCGGGGGCCGGCCCCGTGTCGCCCCCGGCCTCGGCCACGCCAAAGACCTCCACGACTTCCTTGCAGTCCTTGGGCTTGAAAAAACCGAACGCCGCGCTCTCCAGCGCGGCCGCGCTCGTGGCCGTAAGCCGGACCTCGTCCCACGCCTCGCGCGAGAGCACGATCTGGTTGCCCCTGGCCAGGGCGCAGAGTTTGTCGCAGGTGTTGCGCGGCAGGCCGTCAAAGTCCACGGGCTGCGTGCCCGCGTAACGAACCTTCACCAGGCCGCAGTGGATGCCCACGCGGGCCTTGACCGCGTTCTCCGGCCCTTTGAGTTTGTCGCTGAGATACTGGTCCCAGTCCGTCGACGCCAGCCGCCTGCGAAACGTGAGGGCGGTGTCGAGAGCCGCCCCCGCCGAGGTGAAGCCGGCGTAAAACCCGTCCCCCGTGCCCACGCAGCAGAAGGCTCCGCCCGCGCCCTCCGCGGCCAGGCGGAACAACTCGTCATGCACGCGACGCATCGGGCGAAAGCCCACGCCCACCCGGTCGATCAGACGGGTGTGGCCGACAATGTCGGTGTACACAATGAACAGGCGTTCTTCGTTCACATACATGCCCCGCGCAAAGCCATGCAAGTATACGGAGCGGCGCGCACCTGCCCCGACCGCCCGTGGGTGTGGGCGTTGGGAGCGGGGGAGGAGGGGTGAGGCAGGGTGAATGCCCAAAGAACCATGAGCAAATGGCAAAGCACACATCGCCATGCGTGCCGAGCAAGGAGGCCCCGAGTTCGCGCTTGGCCGTCTGGGTTTCCGGGCCGCGGCGGGGGGCGGACCCCGCGAACGAATCCGGCCGGGACGGCCGGACCACCCGAAGCCGGGCCATGCCCGAGCGTCGCAAGCATGATCTCACCGGCCGGGCACCCGGGCACCGCCCGGAACGCTCACGGCCGACGGCTCGATCACGCGCACCTTGTTGCGCGGGATGTCCCACTGGAGTTTCGCGGCCGTAACGGGCTGCGGCTTCGCCGGATCGAAGAAGGTCACGCGGTTCTCCGGGTTGGCCGCGGCCTCGGCGATCTGCCGGAGCGCGTCGTAGGTCAGCCGGTCGGCCACCAACTGTGCCTGCTGCGCTCGCACCACCACCGAGCCCTCGGCGCGGGCCGAGAGCAGTTCGGCCTGCTGACCCGGCGCGGCGAGGCCCGGCGAGCCCCCCGAGGCCCCGCGGATGGTCGCGCTGAGCCTCTCGCACTCCATGCTGGTAACAGGTTCGCCCGGTGCGCTGCGGTGCAGCAGCCGCACCTGCTGGGCCATGCTCAGTTCGCCCGAGCGACGGTCTACGTTGAGTCCGCCGGCCCACGAGAAGACACTCGTGCCGCTCGCCGCCGAGAGTTCGACCGGACCCACGCTCTGGCGGGCCGGCGCGCGCCCCTTGCCCGCACGCCGGTCGTCGATGAGCAGTTTGCCCGCACCGGGCACCTCGATGGTCGAGGCTTCGTCGCTGGCGATGATGCGCTGGCCCTCCACATACACGATCCGCTCCAGCGTGCGGTCGTCCACGTGGCCCACGCTCTCGGCGTACCGGCGTGAGTCCACGCTCGCGGGGCCTGCGTCGCCGCCCGTGGCCTCGGCACGCAGCAGGCGACGCGGGCCGGCGGCCGTCTGAGACGCGTTGAACAGGTCGCCGGGGCGGGCCATTCGCGCGCCCCCTGCCGGGGCGGCACCATCGATCGGCGTGAACGCCAGCGTGATGCGCTCCGCCCTGAGCACATCGACCTCGGCCGAACTGGGGCTGCTGTGCGCCGTCGCCGAACCGATCGCCTCCACGGTTCCTGCGCCTTCGTTCACATGCAAACTCTTCGTCCAAGTCGCCTCCACCCGCACCTGCTGGCTGCGCCGGAACGCCAGCGCGGGCGCCAGCGGCGAGCCGACACCGTCGTCCCCGGCGGGGCCGCCACCGATACCGCGGTCTCGAACAAAGCGGAACGCTCCGGGCCCGTGTACCACGAGATCGCGCTGTCGGCCGTCAACGATCATGTGCGGGCCAAAGACGGCTCCTCCATCGCGCGCAATGCTCGCCCCGCCCCCGGTCTCCCCCGGCTCGCCGGTGGCCGGACGGCCCCACAACTCCGCCCGTTCCCCCGCAACATCCACCTCGCACCGATCGGCCAGCACGCTCAGCCGGTTGCCCACCAGCCGCACGTCGGTCTGCGCCCGCACCGCGGAAACGCCGATCCCGCTTGAATCTCGCACCAGGGTCGCGTTCAGCGCGCCCGCATCCAACCGCCACTGGTCGCGGCGTGCCGAGACATCGCCCGTCGCGGCCAGCGCAACCGGATCGGGTGTCCCGCCCGTGGACGACGGCGCGAAGGCCACGTCCAGGGCCTGCGCCCTGAGCGAAGCCGACTGACCGGTCTCAAGGGCCACATGGTCGCTGGCGATCAGGCGCGACAGCCACACCGCCGCCGAAGGCTGACCGCCCTCAACGTCCGCCCCGCGGCGTGGTTCGAGCTCAAAGTGCGCCTTCACAAACCCCGCCACCAGCGAGCCGCGGGCATCCTCCGCCAGCACCTTGCCGGCAAACGCCGCGTCCTTGATGCGATCGGTGATCCATCCGTCGGCCACGGCCAGCGAGAGTTCGGCCTGCCGGTTCCACGAGATCTGACGCGAGCGGGCCGGGCTCTCTGCGAGTGTTCTGCGACCCGATCGATCCTCGCTCGCCGAAAGCAGCACGCCCGGGCCCTGCACCACCACGGCGCCGCTGCCCAGGTTGGCCGCCAGCGTCGGCGCCTCCAGCCGCCCGCGCCCGTCGCCGCTCAGCACCACCCCCTTGGGCCCGGTGCCGTTCAGCACGAGTTCGCGCGAAGTCGCGCCATAATCCAGCCACGAGCACTGTGCCCGTATGCCCGCCGCGTCGTCTGCCGCGGTAACCAGGCCCGTCTGGTCCGACGTGAGCCGGATCGCCAGTTCATCCTTGCTCAACTCGTCGGGCCGCTGGTCCAGCGGCTTCACCGTGAGCGGCCCCACCCAGGTGATCTCGACCTGCGCGGCATGGGCCTCGAACAAACTCTCGGGCTCGTGCGCGTGGGGGTTGATCCCCGCACCCGGCCCGACCTGCGCGGGCTGGAACGCGGCCAAGACCACGCCCGCCCTGGGGCCGCCAGCACCGCGCGCGCCGGGGCCGCGCGGCCCGCGCCCCTCCCCCGCGCTGGCGCGCGTGCCCAGCGCGTGCGGCGCCAGGGTGTTGTTCACGAGCGCGGCCCAGAGTTCGAGCCTGTCCGCCGAAACCGTCAGGCCGCCGCGCGTCAGCCGCACGCGCGAATCCACCACGGCGCGATAAAAACTCTCCCTCACGGGCACGAC
>CAZNEU010000466.1:0-5470 GCA_964571915.1 uncultured Phycisphaeraceae bacterium | reverse complement strand
GCGCCCCGGGCCGCGCCGCGCCCAAACGCGCCCTCATCACCGGCATCACCGGGCAAGACGGCTCCTACCTCGCCGAGCTTCTCCTCGACAAAGGCTACGAGGTCCACGGCATCATCCGCCGCTCCTCCAGTTTCAACACCGCCCGCATCGACCACATCTACACCGACCCGCACTACACCAGCACCAAGGGCAACCTGCGCCTGCATTACGGCGACCTGACCGACTCCAACTCGCTGGCCGCGCTGATGCGGGTGGTTCACCCGGACGAGGTCTACAACCTGGGGGCCCAGAGCCACGTGCGCGTGAGTTTCGATATGCCCGTGTTCACGGCCGAGACCGTGGCGATGGGCGCGCTCAAACTCCTTGAGGCGGTGCGCGAGTACAAGATGGAGTCCGGGCGCGACGTGCGCTACTACCAGGCCAGTTCCAGCGAGCAGTACGGCAAGGTGATGGAGGTGCCGCAGCGCGAGACCACCCCCTTCTACCCGCGCAGCCCGTATGCCTGCGCCAAGGTGATGGCCCACTACTCCACCGTCAACTATCGCGAGAGTTACGGGCTGCACGCCAGTTGCGGCATCCTCTTCAACCACGAATCTCCGCGGCGCGGCGAGACGTTCGTCACGCGCAAGATCTCCCGCGCCGTCGGCCGCATCAAGATGGGCCTGCAAGACAAGGTCTTCCTGGGCAACCTCGACTCCAAGCGCGACTGGGGCTTCGCCGGCGACGACGTGCGGGCCATGTGGCTCATGCTCCAGCAGGAGAAGCCCGACGATTACGTGGTGGCCACCGGCCGCACCATCAGCGTGCGCGAGTTTGCGCAGATGTGCTTCGACCACGCCAAACTCAGTTGGAAGAAGCACGTGGCCTACGACCCGCGCTACCTCCGCCCCGCCGAGGTCGATCTGCTGCACGGCGACGCGAGCAAGGCCAGGAAGAAACTCGGCTGGAAGCCCGCCACCAGCGTGGAGGCCCTCGCCCGCATGATGGTGGAGAGCGACCTTGAACTGGCCCGGCGCGAGAAGACCCTGCGCGATGCGGGCCACGCCATGCAGGGGCGGGGACACGATCAGTAGGATTCGATCAGCGGCCCTGCGCGTATGATTCCACCATTAGGGAGCACGGTTGTGGATGCACGCACTCAGAACTCGCACGCAATCCGGATCGCTCACGACGGCGATGCCCCCGTCGTGTTCTCACCCGCCGATTTCGACCGCTTCGTGCTGACCCAGCGCGAGTCGCTTCAGGCCGCGACCGACATGATCGCTCGCAAGCGGATCGAGGGCGAGATCGGCGATCGAATCGCCGCATGGGTCTTCCGTCTCCACGAGTGGTGCAAGGCGCACTCCGTCGGCGGATGCGCAGTGGCTCCCCGCATGGACGACCTGATGGTCGTGATCATCGCCCGCGACGAAGACCCCGACGGGCGGCTCCACGATGCAATGAGCGCGTTCGACCTGGAAGCGTTCCAGAAGAACAACCTGCGCCTGTCGTGGCTGCTGCTGCGGGCCTCGGAAGCCACCGGCCTCCACGCATTCGTAAACCCCAAGATGGCGAAGTGGATTTACAGTGCCGACAAGCAAGCAGCATGATGCCGCGGCAACCCGGCACCTGCTCGCATACCGAGCCACCCGCCGATCATTCCCCGACTGGGCGGCAACCATGCTGTTCTACGCCGCGCTCCACGTTCTGGAATCCGCGTTTGCTTCCGAGGCCGTGCATAACGCCACACACTCCGAACGCGAACTCTACATCAGGCTGCGACACCCGGCGGCTTGGCCAGCCTACAGCCGCCTCAAGAGCGAGTCGCTCAAGGCCCGGTACCTCCAGGGCGGTGGTTTCTCCTTGCCAGGCGCGGCTGTTGATGCCGAACTCCGGCGCGTCAAGTTCCGGGACATTCGCCGTTATGTGCGCACACTTCTGCGGGCCCGGGGCTGAACAGTCGATCTGCTAGGTGTCTACCCGCCCTCCCCGCAACCCATGCGCCAATCCACACGCCTCATCCTGAACACCCTCGCCACCTACATCCGCATGTTCGCCACCGTCGGCCTGGGCCTCTACGCCACGCGCCTCGCCTCCCACGCCCTGGGCGCGGCAGACTTCGGCCTCTGGGCCAACCTCACCGCCGTCGCCGCCATTCTCTACGTCCTCTCCGACGGCCTCACCGAGTCCGCCGTCCGCTCGCTCGCCTTCGAACTCGGCAAGCCCGACCACGGCCGCCTGCGCGCGGTCTTTTCCACCACCGCGGCCCTCTTCGCCGGCATGGGCCTGCTCGCCCTTCTCGTGGGCCTGCCCCTAGGCTACCTCGCCGTCAGCGCCATCAAGAGCCTGCCCGAAGGCCGCTTCGCCCCGGCCCTCTGGTCGTGGTGCTTCATCATCGGCGCCGTCGCGCTCTCCATCGCCTCCATGCCCTATCGCGCCCTCTTCACCGCCCGCCAGCGCATCTTCGTGCTCACGGTGGCCGACACGCTCGATTCGGTACTCCGCCTGACCGCCATCATTATCGCGGCCTCCCTGCACGCCGATACGGCCGACCGCCTGGTCTGGCTCTGCGCTCTTGCGCTCGTCGGCACACTGTGTACCACCCTCGTGGTGCTCTTCCTCAGCCTTCGTGCCAGCCAGGATGCCATCCCCCGCATCCGCGACTGCTCCCGCGCCCTGGTGCGCGAGATCGCCGGGTACTCGTTCTGGGCCATCGTCGGCAACCTCTCCTACCGCGTGCGCCTCGCCGGCCCGCCGCTCATCCTGGGCGCCAACTTCGGCCCGCTCGTGAACGCGGCCTACGCCTACGCCAGCCAGATCGCCGGCTACCAGATCACCGTCGCCAGCGCGGTCTCGCGCGCCACCCAGCCCGCCCTCGTCACCGCCACGGGCCGCGGCGACCGCCCCCGCATCCTCCAACTCATCTCCGTCGTCAACAAATACTCCGTCTTCATCGCCCTCTTCTACCTCGTCCCCATCATGCTCGAAACGCCCACCGTGCTGCGCCTCTGGCTGGGCGACCGCGCCGATGCCGCCGACCCGCTCTTCGTCCGCCTCGTCATGGCCACCCTGGGCATCCCCTGGGTCTACATGGGCTACCACCTGGCCATCTCCGCCACCGGCCGCATCTCCCGCTACATGACCATCGCCGTCATCAGCGAGATCATCGCCCTCGCCGCGTCGCTCATCGCCGTCCGCTGGCTCGGCGCACCGGCCTGGGCCGTGTGCGCCATCTCCGCCGGCACGGTCTCCCTCTTCACAGTCATTTACGTCGCCCACATCAGCCGCGCCCTCAACCTCAGCCTCGCCCACTGGTTCACCGGCACCTGGCTGCCCGTCCTCACCGTCGCCCTCCCCTCCCTCGCCGCGGCGTGGGCCACCAAATCCCTCCTCCCCGAAGGCTGGGTCCGCCTCCTCGCCGTCGCTGGTGCCTACGCCCTCGTCTCACTCCCCCTCATCTGGTTCATCGGCATGGCCCCCGATGAGCGCGGCCATTTCTCCCGCATCTTCGCCGGCGGCCTGCACCGCCTGCGCCGCCGCCCCGCCGTCGCCTGAAGAGCACTCCTTTGCACCGCATCAGCGTCGTCATCCCGACGTACAACCGCGCCGCGATGGTGCTTGCCGCGATCGAGTCCGTGCGGGCCCAATCCACGCCCGTCCACGAAATCATCGTCGTCGATGACGGCTCCACCGACGACACACTCGCCCGCCTGAGCACGCTGGCCCCCGCCGTGCGCGTCATCGCTCAGCCCAACGCCGGCCCCGGCCCTGCACGCAACGCCGGCCTCGCCGCGGCCACCGGCGAGTTCATCGCCTTCCTCGATTCCGATGACCGCTGGCTCCCCTGGACGCTCGACACCCTCCAGCACGCCATCGCCAGCCCGCCCACCGGGGCAACCGTCATCTGCGGATCACCCCGCGCTATCGAGCATGACCACGAGATCAGCGCCATCACCCGCGATGCCGACCTGTTCGAGTCGCACGCCGACTACCTCGGCACCGACCCCATCGACCTCTTCCCCGGCGCGGGCGTGCTGTGCGCACGCACCGATTGCCTCCGCCGCGTCGGCGGGTTCCCTGCGCAGCGCATGACCGCCGAAGATGCCGACCTCTACCTGCGCCTGGGCACCGAGCCGGGCTTTGTGGTCATCCGTCGTCCGTACACGCTTTGCTATCGCATCCACGCGGGGGCGGCCAGCCTTGACGGCGTGCTGGATGAGGCCGGCGCCCACGCGCTCCTTGCCCGCGAGCGCGAAGGCCTCTACCCCGGCGGCGCGACACGCCGATGGGAGCGCGAGCGCATCATCAGTTCCCACTGCCGCTCGCGCATCATGGTGGCCGTTCGCGCCGGCCGCCTCGCCGGCGCGGCACGCATCTACACCGCCGCCTTGCCCATGAACGCGCGCCAAGGCCGCTACAAGTTCCTGCTCGCCCTCCCGGCCCTCGCGCTCGCCCGCGTTCTCGGCTACGGCGCGGGCCCGCTGCACACGGGTGTCGTCCGCTTTGGGTGCCCCCACTCTCCGAGCGGGACATCTCGGGCACCCCCGCAGACTCAAACATGACCAAAACCACCTCTTCCGCAGCAGACCACGAGACCAACCGTTCCTATCCTTCCCCCTATGCCTCACGTCATCGCCGAGCCCTGCGTTGGCACCAAAGACACCTCCTGTGTCGAGGTCTGCCCTGTCGATTGCATCCACCCCACCAAGAGCGAGGCCGACTTCGGCAAGACCGACCAACTCTTCATCGATGCCAGCACCTGCATCGACTGCGGCCTGTGCGTGGACGAGTGCCCCGTCAAGGCCATCTTCCCCGAGGAAGACCTGCCCAAAGACTGGAACGCCTATGTGCAGGTGAACCTGGATTACTTCGCGGCGAAGAAGTAGGCCGCGCTACGCTGCGGCCATGCTCACCATCGCCGTCCGTTACACCGGCAACAAGAAGTGCGACCTTGTTCACCCCGAGGGCGCCACGCTGCGCACCGATGCCCCAAAGGACATCGGGGGCGAGGCTTCGGCGTTCTCACCCACCGATCTCGTGGCCGCGGGGCTGGCGAGTTGCATCCTCACCACCATCGCCATGTTCGGCGAGCGCCACGGCCTGGATATCACCGGGGCCAGCGCCACGGTCGAAAAACACATGAGCGCGCCACCGGCACCGCGGCGCATCGCACGCCTGCCGGTGATTGTGAACCTGCCCGCCGGCATCCCCGCCGCCCTGCGCGAGCGCGTTGAGAAGGCGGGGCACGCCTGCCCCGTCCATGCCAGCCTCCATCCCGAAGTCGATGCGCCGATCGCGTATCGGTATGTGTAGGGGTCCGGCGGGCGCAAACGTGGCCGCGGCCCGCCCGCGTCGGTCGCCACTTCTCACGCCGCCTTTTTCAGCCTGCGCTCGAAGCCGCGCGGGCGCACGTTGCTGGGGGCATCCGCCGGTTCGTGCCAGTCCTCGCACGCCGGCAGGTGCAACCCGCACGCGGCGGTCTTTCGATACC
>CAZNEU010000465.1:0-2185 GCA_964571915.1 uncultured Phycisphaeraceae bacterium | reverse complement strand
CGCTGCTCACCCACGATGTACAGCGGCCGGTTCTGCACCGTCTTGTGGATGATCCCCACGTACCACGCCAGCGTGCCCAGCAGCGTGAGTTGCACGCCGCCCAGAAAGAAGATGCCGCACGCCAGCATGGCGTAGCCCTCGAAGGGCATCTTGAAGAGCACCCGCTGGACCACCACCATCGCGCTCACGGCCAGCGAAAGGGCCGTAACCGCCAGACCGATCCAGATCATGCTCCGCAGGGGCGCAAGGCTGAACGCGCACAGGGCCTCGAACGAAAGTCGCAGCAGTTTGCCGAAGTTATATTTGGTCTCGCCCGCGTGCCGCGCATCGCGGTCGTAGAGCACGGGCTCCTGCCGGAAGCCGACCCACGACACCAGGCCGCGGATGAAGCGGGGGTTCTCGCGTATCTCGCGCAGGGCCAGCACCACGCGCCGGTCCATGAGGCGGAAGTCGCCCGTGTCGCGCGGAATCTTCACCTCGCTCACCCGGTGCAGCAGGCGATAGAAGATGAAGGCCGAAGCCTTCTTGAAGAGCGTCTCGCCCTCGCGCTGGCGGCGCTGGGCGTACACCACATCCACACCCCTCCGCCACGAAGCCAGCATGTCCACCATCACCTCGGGGGGGTCCTGCAGGTCCGCATCAATCAGCACCACGGCATCGCCCTCGGCGTGGTCCAGCCCGGCGGTGGTGGCGAGTTCGTGCCCGAAGTTGCGCGACAGCGACACGTACTTCACACGCTCATCTCGCCGCGCCAGGTCCCGCATCTCCTACAGCGTACCGTCGCGGCTGCCATCATTGATAAGCACCAGTTCCCACCGGCTCACCGTCCCCGCGCTCACGCACCCTTCCAGCACCGCCGCCACCCGCCGGTGCAACAGGGCCAGGTTCTCCGCCTCGTTGAACGCCGGCACAATCACGCTCACCAGCGCCGCGCCAGTGCGTTCGGGAATCGCGCCCGCCGTGCCCGCGCCCCCCCCGGGCTTGGCCTCCGTGATGACCGCGGCTGGTATGTGCGCAGTGTCGCCCATCACCCCATCGTAGGAATGCGCTCCCACACGCCACCGGCTCCGATAACCGAGCCCCGGCCACCCGCCTCTTCAGCGCGCAGGGCCGGCAGGGCGGGCACGATTCCCGCGCGCCCGCGCGCCCGCCGCGCCCGAAGTCCGCTGCCCCAGCCGCGTGCGCCAGTTGGCAATGGCCTGAAAATCCGACAGGTCATACTTCAGCGGCGTCACCGTGATGTGCCCGGCAAACAGTTCCTGCACGTCGCTGCCGTGCTCGGTGCCGTGAAAGTCCATGGGCGAACCGCCGGACCAGTAATACGTCTCGCCCAGCGGGTTCCTGTTCTTGGTGTACGCATCGACCAGCCCGTGCGTGTTCATGGGGCAGATGCTGATCGGCGGCGTCTTCCCCTCGCGCTCCGTGGCGGGCACGTTGATGCTCAGGCACGTGTGCGGCGGCAGGAGTTTGCGCAGTTCCTTGGCGCTGGGCCGCCCGATCAGCGCCTCGATCGCCGCCCGCGCGTGCCGCGCCGCCACGTCGTACCGCGGCCTCCCCTTGCCGATGTGGACGCTCACCGCGATCGAAGGCACGCCCAGAAACGCCGCCTCCAGCGCCGCAGCGCACGTCCCCGAATACAGCACATTGATCCCGACGTTCGCCCCCTGGTTCATCCCCGAAATCACCAGGTCCGGCCTCGCCCGCTTCCCGAACCGCGCCGGCCACAGCGCGGCCAGGCCCAGTTTCACGCAATCCGCGGGCCGCCCGTCCACGGCGATACCCACCATGCGGTCGTTCACCGGCACCTCTCTCGTAATCAGCGGCTGGCGGAACGTGATGCCGTGGCCCGCGGCCGACTGCACCGTGTAGGGGGCGATAGGAAGCACCACATCCGCGAAGGGGGCTCCGAAGTGGCCGTGGTGGTCGATCAGGGCATCATGCATGGCCTCAATGCCCGCCGCGTCGATGCCGTCGTCGTTGCAAAGGAGAATCTTCATGAGGGCGGGAGGATACGAGGCCCGCGCCGGGTCGGGCTTTGCTTGGTGATTGCTCTGTTGAAATCCCCTACCAAGTCTCGTGGCACAGCCGTTGAGGGGGTGTGCGAACCCACCGCCCGACGCGCCGAACCCCCGGTTAACCCGGTATTGTGGCACACCCAGAAAGGCTTTGCCACCAGCGGGAGGAG
>CAZNEU010000464.1:0-1650 GCA_964571915.1 uncultured Phycisphaeraceae bacterium | reverse complement strand
ATCATGTATGCGTTCATGCAGGCGACGGGTCTGGTGAACGACCACCTGACCTCATGCCCCCGCCATCGTGCCTGCAAGGCCTGCGCACGCGGCTGAGGGCCGGGCCTACGCCACGTCCAACTGCATCATGCCCGCCGCCATCCGCAGGTTGCCACCCCGCCGCGATGCCACCATGTACCCCTGCAGGTTCCTGCCCGGGCACGCTGTCGGGTTCAGTTCCTGATGCGTGTACACACGCCCGATCGGCACGCAATACGCCCGCATCTGCGCCGCCACGAACCGGTCCAGCGCGTTGGTCGCCGCGGGCGTGGGGCGCTGGCGGTCAAAGTTGCCCATCACCATCACGCCCAGGTTGTGCTCGTTGTGGTCCTGCACGTGGGCACCCTGATACCGCACGCTGCGGCCCTCCCACACACGCCCGGCGGGGTCGATGATGTAGTGGTACCCGATGTCGGCGAAGGGCTGCGGGCGGCGGTTGATGTGCGAGGCCCGGATCATCTCCAGCCGCCGCGCCGCATCCGCCTGCGACGTGGACGAGAACGCGTCCATCCCGTCGTGGTGTACCGTGATCCGGTTCACGCCGTTCATGGGGTTGATCTCGCCCGGCCGGGCCGGCCCGCGGCTGGTCCACGAGGCCCGCTGAATCACGCCCGGTGCCGGCCCCACGGCCCCCGAAGCCGGGGCCTGCACAGGGGCACGCGTGGTCTGAGCCAACGGGGGTAGCGGCGCGGGCGAACCCCCCGGCCGCACGGGTGCGGGCAGGTCGTCGCCTGCGGCCATCTGGTTGTTCTTGCACCCGGCAATGAAGAGCACACCCAGAGCGAGCGATGACCCAACGACTTCACGGCGGGAGAGGTCCAGCGGCATCGGGCAAGTATCGGCGTGCGGGGGCCACCGCCTCGAAAGGACGCGCCGCGGCCCGGAAGCCCCGCCGGTACGATGGGCCATGAGCACCGTTCTCCAGCGTCTGGGCCTGCACGAACACCCCCGCGTGGTCCTTGGCGGCAAGGCCGAGCCCGGCACCGTGGTCTCCGAGAACCCGGCCACGGGCGAACCGATCGCGGCCGTCCGCCTCAACGACGCCGCCTGCCTCGAAATCGCCCTCGCCGACTCGGTGGAGACGTTCAAGCGCTTCCGTGCAGTCCCCGCGCCGGTGCGGGGGCAGATCGTGCGCGAGATCGCCGGCAGGTTCCGCACGCATCGGGCCGACCTGGGCGAACTGGTCAGTTTGGAAGTGGGCAAGATCCGCGCCGAGGGCGAGGGGGAGATTCAGGAGATCATCGACATCGCCGACTTCGCCGTGGGCCTCAGCCGCCAACTCCCCGGCAGCGTGGTGCCCAGCGAGCGCATCGGCCACCGCATGTTCGAGCAGTGGCTCCCCCTCGGCCCCGTCGGGGTCATCAGCGCCTTCAACTTTCCCGCGGCGGTGTGGGGGTGGAACGCCATGATCGCCGCGGTCTGCGGCGACACCACCGTCTGGAAGCCCTCCCTCCTCGCACCCCTCACCGCCATCGCCTGCAACACGCTGGCCCAGGAAGTGGCCGCGGCCCACGGCTTCCCCGGCCTCTTCCGCCTCCTGATCGGCACCGATGACATCATCGGCGAGCGCCTGATCGCGGATCGCCGCCTTCCGCTCATCTCCGCCACCGG
>CAZNEU010000463.1:0-2853 GCA_964571915.1 uncultured Phycisphaeraceae bacterium | reverse complement strand
GCAAGGTCCGACATCCTCCTGCAAATGTGTCAAACATGTCCCCGAACGGGTGTCAGGGATGTCCCCGGTCTATACACGCCCGCGGCTCAACCACCCCCGGCCACTCCAGCCGCACAATCACCTCCACGCTCCGGGCCACCGCATCCTCCACCACCGCCACCGGCATCGCACCGCTCGCATCCAGTGTGATGCCCAGTTCCTCCGCCGCCTCTTCTGCCAGCGCGCGCCGCAGCGCATCCGTCCCCAGTTCTTCCACCCCCGGCGGCGGCACGCCCACGCCCCCCGCGGGCGCAATCTCCCACATGCCCCCGTACACGCGCGTCCCCATCCCCCGCCGCGCCATCAGCACGTGCTCCTCGCCCTTGTGGTCTTGCCCCACAATCAGCCCCTTCACGCCCAGCATCCGCACGCCCAGATCAAGCGTTCCGTCCTGCACCACCAGTCGCTTGTAACTCGATCGCGTGGCCGAGATTGTGCCCCCCGCCGCATCGATCGCCAGCACGCTCAGCACCTCGCCATCGCGCAACCGTGGGTTGGCCGCCCGGGCGACGGTCCACCGACATTCGATCTCATCGCTCGCGCCGCCCGCCTTTGGTGGGGCGGTCGCCGCGGCGACCGGAGTCGGTGCTCTGCCTGCCTTCCGCCGCCGCGCGCGCAATCTCAATGCGCACCTCACCCCGCGGCCACGGCCACAGCCTCTGCCCGTGAATATCGCCGTACCCCAGCGCCGCGCTCATGCCCCACCCCACGCGCCGCTTCCGGCTCGCCGCTCGCGGCCAACCGCTCACCGCTAACTCGGCAGATTCACCGGCATCACCACATACAGGAACTCGGCCCCGCTCCGCATCACCCCCGGCTTGCTGGAGGCCTTCAGTTCGATCACCACCTGCGGGTCGTCCATCGTCCTGAGCGCATCGCCGATGAACTCGGGGTTGAAACTGATCTCCACGTCCTCCCCGTCGTACCCCGCCAGTTCCACATCAATCTCGCTCTCGCCCATCTCCGGCGCACGGCTCGTGATCTTCACCTGCTTCTTCTTGGCGCTGAAGGCCAGCCGCACGCCCCGGCTCTCCTCGTTGGTCAGAATCTTCGCCTCGCGCACGGCCGCGCTCAGCAGGTCGCGGTCCACTGTCACCTTCTTGTCGTGGTCCTTGGGAATCACATCCTCATAAGGAGGAAACGCCCCCTCCACCAGCACGCTCGACAGCACCGCACGCGGCCCCTGCCCGGCCTGCGCCGCGTCCTTCCCCTTCGCGGCCTCCGCCGTCGCCTCCTCAAACGCGAAGAACACCCGGTTGTCCGAGATCGCCACCCGCACCATCTCCTCCGGCCCGTGCGTCAGGCGCGCCACCAGGTTCAGCGCCTTGGTCGGAATAATGCAACTCGTCGTGCCGCCGCTGTCCCCCGCGCCCGCTTTCAGCACCGCGCGGCACAGGGCCAGCCGCCGCCCGTCCGTCGCCACCATCTCCAGTTTCTTCCCGTCGCGCTTCAGCAGCACCCCGTTGATCGCGTAACGGCTCGTCTCCTTCGCCGTCGCGAACACCGTCCGGTTGATCAGCGACAGCAGGCTCCCCGCCGCGTGCGAGAACACCGCCTTCGCCCCGCCCCCCTGCGCCACCAGCGCGGCAAAGTCCGGAATCTGCGGGAACTGCTCCAGCGGATACGTGAAAATCTTGAACCGCGATGAGCCCGACTTGATCGTGCACGTGTCCCCGTCCGTCTCCAAGGTCAGCGTCGGCTCCATCTCGAGCGCTTGCACGATCTGCCGGAGTTTGTCCGCGGGGATCGCCGCCGACCCAGGCTGGGCCACATCCACCGCCGTCAGCGACAGTTCCAGACTCGTCTCGGCATCCGTCCCCGACAGGCGCAGTTCCCCCACGCCTCCCACCTTGCTCGCCACCAGTTTCAGGCACGAGAGCGCGGGGCTGGGGGTCCGCTGCGGGGTTACCGCCGCCACGTTGTTCACCGCGGCCAAAAGAGCCGCACGATCGCAGATCACCTTCATGGTTGCAACGCTCCGTTAGACCCTGAGTCTAGCGGGTTGCCGCTGGCGCGTCTTGGCAGGGCGGACGTTCCGTCCGCCGCGCCTTCTCCCCCCTCAGCACGATCCGGCCGCGAAGTAATCCGTAATAAAATCCCCCAGATTGTCAGGGAACGGCTCGTTGCACTGCCCCGACCCGTCGGGCGTGTACGCCGTCTTGTACCCCGCGTCGTACGGCGCCCCATTCTCCGGGCATGGAATCGCGTAGCCCCCCGGCCCGGGAATCGTCGGCACCGTGTAGTAATCCGTGATGAAGTCCCCCAGGTCGTCGGGGTTCAGCACGGTGTCGCCGTTGTAGTCCAGCACGCACGACGGCGCCGCCGTCAGCATAAACGCCACCACCACGCGATCAAACGCCGCCAGCCGCAACGCCCCACCAAACCCGCCAGGGCTCTGGTTGTCGCGCGTCGAGTAATACACCGACACCTGGTACAGCGTGCTCGGCGCCAGCACCCCGGCCCCGATCGTGAACTCCCCCGTCGCCGGGTCCAGCGCGCCTGTCGAGAACACAAACGCGCCCGTGTTCGCGTTATGCACATCCACAAACGTGAACCACTCGTCCGCCTGCCCGCCCACACCGGGAACCCACCCGTTGATCGTCCCCGTGAACGCCTGGCCCGCGTTTGCCGCCCCCGCCGTCATCCGCTCCCATGTGTCCCCCGTGAACGCGGGCACTGCCGCCGCCAACTGCGTCGCGGGCAGTTGCAGCGTCGCCGACTGCTGCCACGGGAACGAACTGAAAATCCGGAACGTGTACGTCCCCACGGGGAAGTCCGCGTCCAACGCCGCGATCGTGCTGCGCGGCGTCGAAA
>CAZNEU010000462.1:0-2085 GCA_964571915.1 uncultured Phycisphaeraceae bacterium | reverse complement strand
GGCGGGAGCAGCCGCGACAAGGGCCGCCGCGCAACCCAGAACCGATGCCGCTGAGAACATACGCATGATCTTTCTCCGCAGGTGCCGCGCGGCAAGCCGGGGGCAAGCCATCCGAAACCAAGGCCCCACTCGGTTCTGTCCGACGGATCGTTTCTGGGTGCCTCGGCTCTCAAGCCGGGCCGGAATCCTGCGAGTGTCAATGCCGGCTCGAAGAGCCGGCACGACCCAGGGCATCCGTCAGACAGAACGCTAGCAGGACTAATGTCCCACCTTCCGGCCCGTCTTGCAAGTGGAGACGGCCTCGTTTGCGAAAAAAGTATCCAACCGCGGCCCGAACAGACCCGGTGTCTGTGCCGTGGGGTGGATGGTTCCACGCCCGCTGCCTAACGTTCCCGCCTTGCCGATCGGGCCGCTCGGGCCCATCAAGTTTTCAATGGAGTCTCCCCGTGGTTCGTATCCGCATGTCCCGCCTCGGCCGTCCGCACCGCCCCTTCTACCGCATCAACGCCATCGATTCGCGCACCAAGCGCGACGGCAAGGTGATCGAGACGCTCGGCTGGTACGACCCCATCGCCACCGACCCGACCAAGCAGTTGGAGATCAACGTCGACCGCGTGAAGCACTGGCTCAGCGTGGGCGCTCAGCCCAGCGAAACCCTCACCGATGTGCTCGTGAAGCGCAACCTCATCGACGGCGCGGCCCGCAAGCAGGAGATCGCCGACCGCATCGAGGCCAAGAAGAAGGCCGCCGAGGTGAAGGCCGCCAACCCGCCCAGCGAGAAGAAGCCCGCGCCCAAGGTCTGAACGCGGCAGGCACTGGGGAAAGACGAAGCCCTCGGCTTTGACAAGGCCCCGACCAGATTGGTCGGGGCCTTCTTCTTTTGTGGGTAAGAATCACGCACGCACAAACCATGCCCGCCCCCCCACTCCGCTTCGACATCCTGACCACCTTCCCCGCCATGTTCGCCCCGACGGGAGCCGCGGCCCTGAACTTCTCGATTGCCGCGCGCGCCCGTGCCGCGGGCCTGGCCGAGTGGCACGCCGCCGATCTCCGCGCGTTCACGAACGACAAGCATCAGAAAACCGACGACCGCCCCTTCGGCGGCGGCCCCGGTATGGTGATGATGTGCCAGCCCGTGTACGCCGCGGTGCTCGCCGTCGAGGCCCTCGACCCGCGTCCCGCCACACGCATCCTGCTCACGCCGCAGGGTGAGCCCCTCTCGCAGCCCCGCGTGGAAGACCTCGCCACCAAGCCGCGGCTCCTGCTCATCGCCGGCCACTACGAAGGCATCGATGAGCGCGTCATCCAGAAACTTGCCCCCCTCGAAATCAGCCTGGGCGATTACATCCTCTCCGGCGGCGAACTCGCGGCCATGGTGCTCATGGACGCCGTCATCCGGCTGCTCCCCGGCGTGCTGGGCGACGACCTCTCCGCCGGACAGGATTCCTTTGGCATCGCCCAACCCTTCGTCGGCACGAGCCAGACTCCCAAACGCGACCGCATCGCGGTGCCCACGGGCCAGCGCCTGCTCGACTGCCCGCACTACACCCAGCCCCGCGAGTGGATGGGCCGGAGCGTGCCCGAGGTGCTGCTCTCGGGCGACCACCAGCGCATCGCTAAGTGGCGGCTTGAACAGCGTTTAGAGCGCACGCGAGCACGGAGACCGGGCCTGCTCGATGGTCCGCCAACCTAACAGATCGCCAACTCGAGGACCGCCAATCGTCGGTATGCAGGGAAAATTCCTCCGGTAATTTTGCTTGCACGGCCCGAGCGCTCGTGTAGGCTACGCCACTGTTCGGCCCCGGTGTCCATGCGCGTTCTGCGCGTGGCCTACTGCGGCGGCACTCGCCGCGGGCACTTGGGCGACATCGAGATGAGGAGAGAGAGATGAATCAGACAGTCCTTCGTCGTAGCTGGGCCTTGGCCGTGGCCAGCGGATCGGTCGTGGCGATCTCGGCGTTCGCGGCCTCAGCCGCGCCGTCGTACACCATCGGTGCCAACTTTACGGGCAGCACGCTCGGCCTGCAGAGCGGGTTCATTCCGCCCGACACCGAGGGCGCAGTCGGCCCGAACCACCTGGTGGAA
>CAZNEU010000461.1:0-2052 GCA_964571915.1 uncultured Phycisphaeraceae bacterium | reverse complement strand
AAAGGGAGCCCACCATGGTCAGGTCCATTGTCGCCGTCGTCGCCACCTACATCGTCATGTGCATCCTCATCATCGGCGTGTTCATGGGCATGTGGGTCGGCATGGGCCCCAACCGCCTGCTCGAGCCCGGCAGTTTCAAGGGCAACCTGTTCCTGTGCATCGCGGCCCCGTCGATCACGGTGCTTGTCGGGCTCTTCGGCGGCTGGATGTGCGCCAAGATCGGCCGCGGCCCCAAGCCGGTGATGGTGCTGGCCGGCGTCGTTCTGACGCTGGGCATGGTCATGGCCTACTTCACGCTCCAGAAGCCCGAACCGACCGGCCCGCGCGACCCGGCCATGACCGTCCAGCAGATCATGGAAGTGGGACGCGAGCCGACGTGGATCGCGATCTTCAACCCGATCGGTGGCGCCGCGGCCGTGCTCATGGGCGGGCTGTGCCTGGCGGGGTGCGCCGGCCAGCGCAAGCCGTAATAACGCAGCGAGTGCCGCCGCGCGGCCACGGAAGCATCCAAGACAGGCGGACAAGATGTCCGCCCCACCGGCTCGCCGCTTCCCCAGTGCCCTTTCCTGCTGTCCCCTGTCCGCTACCACCTACAACCCAATGAGGAGCCGCTCCGGCTTTTCCAGCGCGTTCTTGACATGCACGAGGAACTGCACGGCCTCGGAGCCGTCCAGCAGCCGGTGGTCGTAACTGAGGGCCAGGTACATCATCGGGCGCAGGGCGATCTCGCCGGGCTTGTCCGGGTGCTCCACGGGGCGGCTCTTGATCGCGTGCATCCCCAGGATCGCGCTCTGCGGGGTGTTGAGGATCGGCGTGGAGAGGAGCGAGCCGAAGATGCCGCCGTTGGTGATCGTGAACGTGCCGCCCTGAAGGTCATCGAGCGTGAGTTTGCCCTCGCGGGCCCGCGTGGCGAGGTCTTTGATGCCCGCCTCGATCTGCGCGAACGAGAGCGTGTGCGTGTTCCGCAGCACCGGCACCGTGAGGCCCTTGGGCGTGCTGATGGCGACGGCGATGTGGTTGCCCTCGCGGTGCTCCACCTCCAGGTCGCCCGCGCTGCCCTGCACCAGCGACGCGTTCACCATGGGGAACGTTCGCAGCGCGCTCGTGGTCGCCTTCACGAAGAACGACATGAAGCCCAGGCCCACGCCGTGCTTCTTCTCAAACTCTTCCTTGTGCTTGCTGCGCAGGCCCATCACGGCCGTCATGTCCACCTCATTGAACGTGGTGAGCATGGCCGCGGCGTGCTGGGCCTCCACCAGCCGCGCGGCGATCCGCTGCCGCAAGGGCGAGAGTTTTTCGCGACGGACGGCGCCGGGCGAACTTGCGGCGGCGACAGAGGCCACCGGCCCGATGCCCGCAGGAGGCGTGACGGGCGCGCTTCGAGTTGCCGTTTGCGCAGCAGGTGCCGCTGCGGTGGCGCTCGCAATGCCCCCCCCACTGCCGCCCGCAGCCCGCGCGGCCACAGCCGCCAGCACATCCTGCTCGCGCACCTTGCCGCCCGCGCCCGTGCCGTGCAGCGCGGCCAGGCTGATGCCGTGTTCCTCCGCGAGTTTTCTGGCCAGCGGCGTCGCGGCGGGTTCGCCGGATGCGTGCCTGCCGTTAGGTCCAACCGCGCCAGCAGCAGCCGTCGGTGCCGGAGATGTGCCCTTGGCCGCCGCGGCGACAGGGCCGCCTGCTGCCGAGGGCGTGAGTGCAGGCTTCGCCGCTGTGGGTGCAGCGCCCGCACCCTCTTCAATCAACCCCACCACCGCGCCGACCGCCACCGTGTCGCCCGCCTTGGCGGCGTGCTTCACGCGGCCCGTGGCGGGGGCGGGAATCTCCGCCGTGATCTTGTCGGTCTCGAGTTCGAGCACCGGCTCGTCGCGATTGACGACCTCGCCCTCGGCCTTGATCCAGCGTGCGATCACGCCGCTGCGGACCGACTCGCCCATCTCAGGAATCTTGATATCAACTGGCATTGGGTCTCACCACGGAAGTCGGAGGCGGGCAACAACAAGGCAGGGTAGAACCATCACACACAGCCGACGCGCCGATCTTCAGTGCTTGGCCTGC
>CAZNEU010000460.1:0-6320 GCA_964571915.1 uncultured Phycisphaeraceae bacterium | reverse complement strand
GACCAGCGCGGCACCCTGAGGCCAGCGCACAAGCACTCCTCACGACCCGGCGTGTTGCCGGGGCGACCCACTCGTGAAAACGCCACGGCCCGCGAGCACCCGCTTGCGGGTCTTTTTTGTTTGTGCTTGATGGTTGGGCTCGGTGCCGCCGTACCGCGCATCGGTGCCCTCACGCGGGGCGGCTCGGCGCGCCGCGCAAGTCGAACCGAGGCGTTTGCGTGGCCCGTGGCAAACCCACAAACAGAACCGTTCATAGCCCTAACACTTCCGGCCACCCACAAATCTCAGAGTATTTCCCCAAAGCAAGTTGCCCGGAGGCCCAGTTGCGTGTACCTTCCCGTTGCCAGCGACAGTGGCATCTGTGCCTATGCGGGCACACGAGCCGTCGCGGCGAGAGTGGTAGGGAGAGGGAGATGAGGTTTTTCGGTTCGCTCATGGCGGCCTCGTTGGCTGCGGCTTCTGGTGCTTCGGGCGCGGAACTCCTCACGAACGGCGGTTTCGAGACCGGCTCGTTGGCGGGTTGGAGCGTCTTCACGCAGGGTGGCAGCAGCGGCGCGCTCTTCGCCACCGACCTGGTGATGGGCGCGGGCCTCCCCATCAGCGGCTCGGCCGCCGCGGGCCCCGCGGCCGGCGACTGGTACGCGGCCGTGGACCAGGGTGGGCCAGGGGCCTATTCGCTTTCCCAAGAGTTTACCGTCAGCCCCGACGCGGTGCAGGTGTTCCTGTCGTTCTCCATGTTCCACAGCGATTTGTCGGGCGCCGCACCGCTCAACTCCGGCGTGCTCGATTACACAGCCGGCCCGACCCAGTGGGCCCGCGTGGACATCCTCGATTCCCTCGGCGCGGTCCTGGCGACCTATGCCGATGTCGGCTCCGAGCCCTGGGCCGTCTATGCCGACGACATCACCGCGCTGGTAACCCCCGGCGACACCTACACCTTCCGCTACGGCCACGTCGACAACCAGTTCTTCTACCACACCGCCCTCGACAACGCCAGCATCGTTGAGGTCATCCCCGCTCCCGGCGCCGCCGCGCTGCTGGGCCTTGCGGGCTTCGTGGTGGCGCGCCGCCGCCGCTGATTTCTCCGCCTCGTGTTCGCCAAATGCACCAGCCCCGGGCGCCCTGAGCCCGGGGTTTCGTTGTTTTTGCGGTAACATTGTGCCCGCCTCACCTGCGCCGCGGGCGGCTCCGGCGTTGGCCCTCGCGGCTTACTTGTCCGCCACGTTCAACGAACGGCCCAGGGCGCGCTTGGCGTTCATGATCTTGCGACCGGCCTTGGTCTGCATCCGGGCGCGAAACCCGATGGACCGCTTCCGCTTCACTCGGCTCACTCGATGGGGATAGTGCATACGGGCCTTTCTCGCTCAGGGGCGGGGACAATAGGAGCCCACACTGCCGATGGGAAGCGCATAGAGTCATCCGCTTGTTCGGTTTGGGTTCGCTCCTTGGCGAGCCGATACACCGATACCGACGACATGTCGCTGGCTGGCCCGAACGTCCGGGCGCGCCAGCGGGTGCCGTCGGAGCCTGCCGCTCCAGACATGCTCTCCGAATCCACACGCCAACTCGCCGAGGCCCAGATCGGGTACCGCTTCAAGGACCCCAAACTGCTGGAGCAGGCCCTCACGCACGCCTCGGTGGCCGAAACCCGCGTGCGCTCCAACGAACGCATGGAGTTTCTCGGCGATGCCGTGCTGGGCCTGATCGCCTGCCAGCGCATCTACGAACTGCACCCCCACCTGCTCGAAGGCGAGATGACCAAGATCAAGTCCACCGTCGTCTCGCGCACCTGCTGCGCCCAGATCACCCGCGAACTGGGCCTGGCCGACCTGCTCTCCATCGGCAAGGGCATGCGCATCCACGAGCAACTGCCCACCTCCCTCGCCGCGGCCGTGCTCGAATCCGTCATCGCCGCCATGTACGTGGACGGCGGCCTCGAAGTCGTCCGGGTGTTTCTGCTGCCACGCATCGAGCCGCTCATCGAAAAGGCCTTTGAGAGCGGGCACCAGGAGAACTTCAAGTCGATCCTCCAGCAGCACGCCCAGCAGTTCATGGCCGATGTGCCCGGGTATGTGGTGCTGGAGCAGAAGGGCCCGGACCACGCCAAGCACTTCCACGTCTGCGTGCAGATCGGCGAGCGGCGATTCCCGTCCAGTTGGGGCCAGAGCAAGAAGCAGGCCGAGCAGCAGGCCGCGCTCCTGGCCCTCTACGAACTGGGCGTGACCGCGGCGGACGAAGCCGGGCGCGTGCATGTGGTGGAACGCAAGAGCGAGAAGAACGGCGGCGACGGGAACCACGAGGACCCCGGCAACGGATCGAAGAAGGCGGCAGACGGCGAGAAATAAGCCCTCTGCGAAGTGCTCAGGGCCGAGGGCCGAAGACGGAAGATTGACGTTCGACGGAGCGACCAACCATGTCCAAAGCCGTTGTTGACCCCGGCGAACTGCGCCGCTTCGCGCAGGACCTCAAGCGTTTCAACACGAACCTGCAGGCCCAGGCGGCGGTGCTGGGGGGCCGCCTTGCCTCGCTGGGCCAAACCTGGCGCGACCAGGAACACACCAAGTTTGTCGAGCACTTCGAGCAGACCATGAAGGTGCTCGCGCGTTTCAACGATCAGGCCGAGCAGCACGTGCCCGTTCTGCTGCGCAAGGCCGAGAAGATCGAGGAGTATCTGTCGCAGAGGTAGGGAAGGCACGGTCGGCGGCGGCGGACGGGACGTCCGCCCCACCAAAGCCACCAAAGGCGAGCGCATGGCCCAGGCCTATCTCAACTCCATCGAAGCCCTCAGCGCGGCCAAGGCCGCCGTCGCCACGTTCATCGAGGAATGCGCCCGCGCCATCATGGAGTGCGATGCCGACGCCGTCCGCCAACTCGACCGCCTGAGCCATGATGATGCCAAACGCTGGCAGCGCGAAGAGCGTGTTCGCTCCGATGCCGTCCAGGCCGCCAAGTCCCTCATCCTGAAAAAGGAACTCACCGCCATGCACGACAACCCCTCCGTGGTTGACGAGCGCAAGGCCGTGAGCGCGGCACAGCGCCGCCTCGAAGAAGCCGGCCACAAGCGCCTCGCGGTCCGCCGCTGGAGCGCCACCCTCGACAAGGAACTCGCCACCTACAAGGGCCAGGTGCAGGGCCTGAGCGAGTGCCTCGCGCGCACGCTGCCCCAGGCCATGCAATCGCTCGACCGCATGGCCACCGCCGTGCAGGCCTACGCAGCCATCAGCACGCCGCCCATGGACAACGCGGCCGCGCCCCCGGAAAACACGCAAAGAGGCCCGGGCGCAAGCCCCGGCTCCGCGCCCGCCACGGAGCCTTCCCCATGAGCGCCTCCGTCGGTCAAGCCCGCCTCAAAGATGCTCTCAAGGCCCTGCACGTGCGCCTCGAGGCCACCCGCTCGCAGTGGAGCGACGCGGCCCGCACAGAGTGGGATGCGGAGTACATCGCCCCGCTCGAGGCCCAGGTGCGCAAGGCCATGGATGCCATCGGCCGCCTGGCCGAAGTGGCGGCCCAGGCACGGCGGGAGTGCGAGTAATACACCCCCTCCCAGCGGGTGTATAGACCGGCCACATGGTTGACGGTGTTCGGGGACATCGTTTACACGTCGGCCACCGGTTTCTCGTCGTGGTCGGGAGCGAGCGCAGCGAGTTCCCGACCACGACGGCCAGCCGTTGGGCCTCCCCGTTGCGGGTCCAACTCCCCCACCTCGTGCGGGCCCAGGCACACACGCACCACACCGTCGCGTGCGGTCGCGCGCAACGCCACCAGCCGCCCACGGAAGGCCTTGCCGATCCGCCAGTATCGCCCTCGGTACTGCACACACCCCCCATCGTCCACACGCCGCAGCGTCTCGCCCGTTTGGAACCCCGGGTCTGCCGCGGCTTCCCGATACACCCGCTCGCTGGGCCGGTACCGCGACACCGGCGGCTGATCGTTCAGCGACTGATGCGGCCGCTCCAGGTTGTACACCGCCCGCCACCGATCGAACAGCCCCTGGGCATGGGCACGGTCCAGCAGGTCCACACGACTGAGCACGTCCGCCTTCAGCGTCCGATGGAACCGCTCGTCCTTGCCCTGCGTCTGCGGGTGCCGCGCCCGTCCATGCACCACCCCCACCCCACGTTCGAGCAACCACACCTCCAGAGCGGTCCACTCACCCTCGCCCGAAGCACCCCACGGCGAGCCGTTGTCGCACAGCACCCGATCGGGCATCCCGTAGCGTCGGAACAGATCGATCAGGTGCCCACGCACCGTCTCCTCTCGCTCGTTGGTGCAGGCCCGCAGCCCGATGCAGTACCGCGCATGGTCGTCCAGCACCGTGAGCGGGTGGCACCGTCCGCCGCGGCTCAGCGGCACATGACCCTTGAAGTCCATCTGCCACAGTTCGTTGGGACGTTCGCGCTCGAACCTGGTCATCGGCCCCCGCTTGGCCGACTCGGCCGCCGCGATCAGCCCGTGCCGTCGGAGGACCGCCGTGGCCGTGCTGGCCGCCGGGACACCCTCGTAGCCCAGGGCCAGCAGCCGCGCCCGGATCTTGCGTCCGCCCCAGGTCGGATGAAGTTGCCGCACTTCGAGCACCATCCGCTCCACCTCCGCGGCCACACGGCCGGGGGTGCTGTGGGGACGGCGTGAGCGATCCGCCAAGGCTTCGCGTCCGCCTTCACGGAACCTCGAGAGCCACTTGTACGCCGTCGGGGCGCTCACACCCATGCGTTCGCACAGCCGTCGCACGTTCACGCCCGGGGCACACGCCAACGCCACCAACTCGGCACGCTGTTCCATGATTGACCATTCCCGCCAGGGCATGTTGGACCTCCTTGCAAGGTCCGACATCCTCCTGCAAATGTGTCAACCATGTCCCCGAACGGGTGTCAGGGATGTCCCCGGTCTATACAACCATCCTCGTCTTGCTCTTTCTCGCCCAGGTTTTCAGCGGCCTTGTCGTGGCTCCGCCCTCACACCCACTCCCCCCACAACGCATTCATCTTCACGGCCTTCCCCAGCCGCGCGAGGTAGTCCTTCAGCCGTATCTCCACCGCCCCCAAACTCGCCATGTGCGGGTTGATGAACTGCGTGTCCAGCAGCACCACGCCCATGGCGCGCAGGTGGTTCACCAGCCGCACAAAGCACACCTTGCTCGCGTTGCTGCCGCCCCGCTCGGGCAGGCTGAACATGGATTCACCAAAGAACGCCCGGCCCATGTGTACGCCGTACAGCCCGCCCACCAGCCGCCCGTCTCGCCACGCCTCCACGCTGTGCGCGTGCCCCGCTTCGTGCAGAGCCTCGTACCACCCGACGATCTCCTCGCTGATCCACGCCCCCCCACCTTCCTCACCCCGCGGCACCTTGGCGCACGCCCGGATCACCTCGCCAAAAACCCTGTCGCTGCTGATCTCGAACGGGCACCGCTTCAGCAACGCCCGCAGGCTCCGGCTCACCACCACGCCCCCCGGTTCGCCCGGGGCCTTCTCGATGGGCACTATGGCCCGCGGGTCGGCCGTGTAGAACCGCACGCCGCCGCGCGGCCCATCCGCCATGGGGAAGGCCCCTTCGCGATACGCCGCCAGCAGTGCTTCCACTACACGCACGCGCTCCGGACCCTCATCTGGGCGGCCACGCCGGTCGGGCTGCTTGGCAGTGCCCATGGCAAGGAAGATACCATGCCCCGATGCCCGCACCGGATCGCGTGTACATCACGATCCTTCAGTGGCCCAGCCGCATGGACATCGACGCGCGGGTGGAGGCCCTGGCCGCAGCCGCGGGAATCGATCCGCGTCCGGGCCGCCTCATGGCCGAGCGCGACGCTCCGCTCATCGTCGCTGCCCTGCACGCCGCGGCGGCCAAGTCCGCCATCAAGGCCCTGCGGGTGGCCGGCATCCCCGCGATCGGCTACACGCAGCGGCGCGTGCGCGAACTCCTGCCCCCGTTCGAGGCCCGCAAACTGGTCCGGGCCGAGGGCTCGCCGGCGCCGATGTATCTGTGCGAGCCGGTGCGCCCGCGCAAAGATCAGCCGCGCGGCCTGCTGGCGGCCAACATCACGCTCATCGTGCGGGCGCGGCTGGCGCTGTTCGAGGTCGAATCGACCGTGGAGACGACCCCCAACCTCGGGCCTTCCCGCGAACTGGCGCCGCCGCGACTTGAGCGCGTGAAACGGACGACCAAATCCCGCGTGAGCGACGTGATCGATGTGTACGAGGCCGCCGGCCGCGCCATCCGCATCAATGGCGACCGGTTCAACTTTGATGTGCTGGGCACGCACAAGGGCGTTTCGGACAACCCCAACGCCGACCGCCTCGCCACGGTGCTCGCTGAGCAGGCCCCGC
>CAZNEU010000459.1:0-3818 GCA_964571915.1 uncultured Phycisphaeraceae bacterium | reverse complement strand
AGATCGACGCGGCGTGGGTGGAGAACCCGGCCACGCCCGACGACGATCTGTGGGACGCGATGCTGGAATGGCCGGGGGTCGGCCCGTACGCCGCTGCGAACATCATGCAGTTGCTGGGACGCTACGGGCACCTGCCGCTGGACAGCGAGAGCGTGCGGCACGGACGGACGGTGCTGGGGTTCAAGGGCTCCGGCGCGCGGGTGATGAAGCAGGTGGGCAGGCACTTTGCCCCGTTCGGAGCGCACATGTTCCGGGCCTACTGGTTTGAACTGCACGAGTTCTACCGGCGCAAGGCGGGCGCTTCGCACACCTGGGACTCGGAGAAGACCGAGCGGACGTTTACGGCCGCGAACCTGGCGGAGTGAGCGGGAGAAAGGCCGGCGGGGACCGCCGGACCACCCGGCGCATCACCTACGCTCACGCCCGCGATTCCGCCTCCACCGGCCGGAACACTGAAAGGACTGTTTTATGGCTCTGGCCTGCACCGGCACGATCAGCATCGACAGCGTCTACACCCCGCATGGCCATCAGGAGAAGGTGCTGGGCGGGAGCGTGACGTACTTTGCCGCGGCGGCGAGTTTTCACGGCCCGGTGCGGGTGGTGGCGGCCGTGGGGGGAGACTTTCCGGCCAGTTGCCGGGCCACGCTGAAGAAGTTCAAGAACGTGGACGCGGCCGGGATCGAGACGCGGGCCGGGAGCAAGACGTTTGCGTGGGGCGGCAAGTATCACGAGAACATGGACAGCCGCGAGACGCTGTTCACGGAACTGGGCGTGCTGGCGGAGGCCCCGCCGCTGGTTCCCGCGGCGTTCGCCGACAGCGAGTTCGTGTTTCTCGCCAACTCGCACCCGGCGGTGCAGATGGGCTTTCTGAAGCAGTTCCCCCGGCGGCGGCTGGTGGTGGCCGACACGATGGACCTGTGGATCAACACCGCCCGGGCTGATCTGGAGGCGCTGATCGCGCAGGTGGACGGATTGGTGCTGAACTACGACGAGGCGGAGTTGTTCACGGGCAGGAAGAACCCGGTCACGGCCGCGCGCCAGATGCTCAAGGGTTTTTCCAGGGGCAGGAAGGGCCTGAAGTTCGTGGTGGTGAAGAAGGGCGAGCACGGGTGCATTCTGGTGCATCGCGACGGCCTCTCGGCCCTGCCGGCCTACCCGGCCGAGAAGGTGATTGACCCGACGGGCGCGGGCGATGCGTTCGCGGGGGGCCTGATGGGCTCGATCGCCGCGGCGGGCAGGAAGCGCAAACTGGCCAACCCGGGCGCGTTCGAGGTCATCCAGCGCGGCCTGGCCCACGGCACGGTGGTGGCGAGTTTCAACATCGAGAGTTTCACGCTCGGCCGGCTGATGAAACTCACGAAGGCGGAACTGGACAAACGCTACCGCGCGTACGCGAAGATGGTGCGTGTGTGAGGGGGCGCGGCGGTGGCGGGCTTTGTTCACCCGGAACAAGGACCTGGTTCCCTAGGATGACGTGATGAGACAGGCGATCCTGTACCAAGGCGAGGACGGCTGGTGGGTGGCGGAGGTTCCGTCCCTTCCTGGTTGCGTTTCGCAGGGTAGGACCCGCGAAGAAGCCGTCAGGAACATCACGGAAGCCGCGGAGTTGTGGCTGGAGTCGGCCGCCGCGAATGGGGACACAATCCCTTTGGAACAGCGACCGCCCGAGGTGGTGCCGTTGAGCAATCTTCGCCGATCAGCCTGATCGTGTGGCTGTGACGGATGTGGACAACTGGCCGTTTACTGGTTTCTTATCCACTTTTGGTGGCGCAAGAGGCCCGGCCCGTCTAGATTCTGGCGATGCCCCCTCTTCCGGTTGTCAGTGGGAACGAAACGGTTGCCGCCCTCCAGCGCCTCGGCTTTGCCGTGGACCGCCAGAAGGGCAGCCACGTGCAGATGCGTCGCGACGCTCCCGCCTTCGGCCGCACAACCGTGCCGCTGCACAAGGAGTTGGATCGGGGCACGCTGCGGTCGATCCTGCGCGGTGCCGGCGTGAGCCTTGAAGAGTTCCTCGCGGCCCTGAGCCGTTGATGCCGCGGTCCGTAGGGAGCGCTCAGTCTTCCGCCGAGATCGCGCGCGGGCCGTGCTTGCCGGCGGTTTTTTCCATGTAGCCGTTGCCGCGGCGCTCGTACTTGGTGAAGCCCAGGCGCTCCAGGTTCTTGTTGGCCAGAGCGCTCTTGCCCTTGATGTCGCTCCACTTGCCGGCGATGTTGGGGGCCTGGATCACGCGCCGCACGGGCTCCTTGGTGAGCGGGTGGCGCGTGAGGGCCTCATCCTTCATGCGCTGCATGATCTCGAACGTCTCGCCGGTGGAAGCGCCCTTCTTGGTCAGGATTTCGTAGACGTACAAAGGCATAGGTGGCAGGTGTGAGGGGACAGGGGACAGCCCGAAGGCGCGGCGTTCACCCTTCGAGTGATTCATTCTCGATGCTGGCCGTGCCGCCCTTGCGTTTGGTCTCGACGTATTTCTTGAGCCAGGTCTCGAAACTCTTGCCCGCCGCGGCATCCTTGCCAAAGTCGACCTTCGTGATGTCGGCGAAGGAGAACGAGAGCCGATCGTCGCTGGCGGCGGTCATGAGCCGCACGACGCTGGCGCGGGCCGTGGCGGCGCGTCGGCGGTCGAAGATGTACCCGGTGATCGAACGCCCGTCGGTGAGCGTGATGGTGCAGTCGCCCCGGAAGTCGAACGCCTTCTCGAGGATGTCGATGCGGGAGGCATCATCCGCGAGTGCCGCGGCCAGGCCCTGGAGGCTGGCGGGTTCGAGTGTGGAAGTGTGATGCCCGGATTCTGCGCCGCTCATGGAGGGAGGGTAGGAAGGGCAGGGTGTGCCCACCGCTGAGTGGCGGCTGGGTGAAGTCCAGGTTTCCGGCGGCAGGGTGGGTAGAAGAAAAATAGAGGCGGTGGCCGATTCGGAGAATCGGGGTCCCCAGAGACAACCGCCAGCAACTTGGACTCCACCCGGGGTGGCTGTACGGGGAGTGCTCCGAACAGGCACCGACTGATGCCCCGCCTTACGCGACCGGGGTCTTCTTTGGCCCCGCGTTGATGAGTTTCGCGCCGTCCTCGGCGGTCATTGAGCCTTCGGCCACATACGCGGCGATCTCGCGCCGGCTCTGCTCGCGTTCGTGCTCTTGCGCCATCTTGCGAACGGCGCTGGAGATCATGCCGACCAGGCCCAGAAGCAGTCCGCCGCCGATGGCCACGATGGGGATGACGTCGTCCGCACTCGCGGCGAGGGTCGGGCAGAGGGCCAGGATATCGGGGGTGAGCGTGTTCATAGGTGCTCTGTTTCTGCGTGCGGGTTTCAGGCCTCATCGGGCGACTTGCCCGCCTTCATGAGCCGCTCGCCCTGCTCGGGGGTGATGCTCCCCTCGGCGATGTACGCGGCGATCTCGCGGCGGGTGCGCTCCTTGGCGTTGGTGCGCACGATGCTCTTGACCGTGCCCAGCACCACCGACACGATCACGATCACAAAGATCATCAGCCACACGTCGTCTGAACTGGCAAGCACGAGCGGGCTGAAGGTGGGCATGGCGGGCTCCGGGTTCTGGCGCATTATTGGTGGGAAGACCGGCCCGCCGCTTTCACGGACCCGCGTCTTCGGCCCTCGGCCCGCCGGCGGAGGCGGCGAGGGTGCGGTGTGCCAGTGCCAGCCATGCCGAGTAAAAGTCGAACGCCGGTGCGTCATCGCGGCGCGATGCCGTGCCCTGGTCGCGCGCGGGCCCGCCAGCCGAGGTACGCGCGGTGAGCGTGCGTGCCCCGGCCGCGTCGAAGCCGCGCTGCGCAAAGCGCAGGTCGATGTGGGCACGCGGGGCCT
>CAZNEU010000458.1:0-3836 GCA_964571915.1 uncultured Phycisphaeraceae bacterium | reverse complement strand
GGGCACGATGGCCATTGAGGCCCGCGGCCTGACCAAGACGTTTGGCGACTTTCACGCCGTGAAGGACGTGAGTTTTGCGATTCCCGCGGGGCAGTTGGTGGCGTTTCTGGGGCCCAACGGCGCGGGCAAGAGCACGACCATGCGGATGCTGACGGGGTATCTGGCGCCGTCTGCGGGCGTGGCCCGTGTGGCGGGGTTTGACATGGCGGAGGATCGGGTACACGCGGCGGAGCAGATCGGCTATTTGCCGGAGAACGGGCCGTTGTATGCGGAGATGACGCCGCGGGGGTTGCTGCGGTTCATGGGGGGCGTGCGCGGGATGGACGCGGGAACGCTGGCAGCGCGGGTGGAGGCGGTGGTGGCGCAGTGCCGGTTGGAGCAGGTGTTCACGCGGACGATCAGCAAACTCTCGAAGGGGTATCGGCAGCGCGTGGGGATGGCGGTGGCGCTGCTGCACGACCCGCGGGTGCTGATTCTGGATGAACCGACGGCGGGGCTGGACCCGAACCAGGTGGATCACGTGCGAGCGTTGCTCAAGGACCTGGCGCGGACACGGGCGGTGCTGCTGAGCACGCACGTGCTGAGCGAGGTGCGGGCGCTGGCGGACCGGGTGCTGCTGATCTCGCACGGACGGCTGGTGCATGACGGGCCGGGGGGATCGCTGGGCAAGGACGAGCGGGAGATGGAGCAGCGGTTTCTGGCTCTGACGAAGTGAAGGGCTCAGGGCCGAGGGCCGAGGGCTGAAGGCGGGGGCGGGGGTGGAGGCAAGCACATGAGCGACGGGGCCGTGAACTCAGAGCGCGCGGCGGAGCCTGTGGGCGCGTATGCCCATGCGCGGCGGGTGGGGAACCTGCTGTTTTTGGCGGGCGTTGGGCCGCGCAAGCGCGGCGAGCGGGCGATACCGGGCGTGAAGCAGGACGCGGCGGGGAACGTGGTGAGTTACGAGATCGAGCCGCAGGTGCGGCAGTGCTTTGAGAATGTGCGGCTGATTCTGGAGGCGGCGGGGAGTTCGTGGGAGAGGATCGTGGATGCGACGGTGTACCTGACGGACATGAAGCGGGACTTCGCGACGTACAACGCGGTGTGGGCGGAGTATTTCGGCGCGAACCCGCCGGCCCGCACGACGGTGGAGGTGCGGGCGTTGCCGACGGCGATCAACTTTGAGGTGAAGGTGATCGCGACGGTGTAGGAAGGGGACAGGGGATAGGGGACAGGTGTTAGAGGATGCGGAGGTCGATGAGTTCGGGTTCGACGACGGGCTTGCCGGTCCAGGTTGAGATGCCGGGGCGGACCACGACATCGAGCGACTGGCCGGGGCGCAGGAGCGGGCGGTGGATGCCCATGCGCCAGCCGACAAGGCGCAGGACGCGGGAGCCGGAGCGCACTTCGAGGGCGAGGTGCTCGCCCTGCTTGCCCATGGGCGTGGGTGGCTTCGCGATTCGCACACGCTCCAGCATGAGGTGAACCGACGGGTTGCCGCTGCCGCAGGGTTCGAGTTTTTCGAGCGAACGGACGGTTTCGAGCGTGAGTTCATCACCCGCACACACCGCGTCGATCATCACGCGGCGGGTGAGGTCGTCGATCGAGATGCGCTGGTTGCAGACAACGGTGAAGGCCGCGACAAAGGCGGGCAGTTTGGCGGGCAGCACCTTGACACCCGCGGCCATGTCGTGGCCGCCGAACGATTCGAGGTGCTCGGCACAGAGGCCGATGGCCGCGTGCAGGTTGAAGCCCTCGACAGAGCGGGCGGAGCCGTGGCAGACGCCGTCTTCCTCGGCGAGGAGGATGGTGGGGCGGCCGAAGCGGTCGGCCAATCGCGAGCAGACGATGCCGACCACGCCGCGGTGCCACGTGGGGTCGGCAAGGACGATGGCGCGATGGTCCGGGGAGGTCTGGCCTTCGGCTACGGCACGCTGAGCGGCGTGGTCGGTGATGGTCTGCTCGATGGCCCGGCGCTCCTGGTTGCGGCCTTCGAGTGCCTGGGCGATGGCCGCGGCCCGGGCGGGGTCGGTGGTGGTGAAGAGTTCCAGGGCGAGCGCAGCGTGGGCCATGCGGCCGCTGGCGTTGAGGCGCGGGGCCAGGCGGAAGCCCACATCCCACGTGCTGACCTTCTCACCGGCGAGGCCGGAGGCTTCGACCAGCGCGCGCAGGCCGACGATGCTCGTGTGCTTGGTGCGTTCAAGGCCGAAGCGGGCGAGGGTGCGGTTCTCGCCGGTGAGGGGCATCACATCGGCGATGGCGCCGAGGGCGACCAGCGGGAGCAACTCCACGAGGAGCGCGGCGGTGGGTTCATCCACGCGCGTGCGGCCCTGAGCCTCCGCGGCGAGCGTGGCGATGCGCCAGGCGAGTTTGTAGGCCACGCCCGCGCCGCTGAGGTGCTCGAAGGGGTAGAGGGAGTTCCTGCCGCGCGGGTGGACGATGGCGAGAGCGTCGGGCCAGGGGGAACCCTCGGCGGGCGGGTTGTGGTGGTCGGTGATGATGAGGTCGAGGCCGGCGGCCTTGGCCGCCGCGGCTGGTTCGACGGCGGTTACGCCGCAATCGACGGAGACGACAACCTTGGCACCTTCGGCGGCGAGTTGCCGCATGGCGGCGACGGAGAGGCCGTAGCCCTCGTCGCGGTGAGGGATATACGTGGTGAGGATGGAGTCGGGCGCAAGGTGGCGGAAGACGTGGACGAGGATGGCGGTGGCGGTGATGCCGTCGACGTCGTAGTCGCCGTAGACCACGAGCGGCTCGCGGGCGCGCAGGGCGGCGAGGATGCGGTGCGCGGCGGTATCGATATCGGGGAGGAGGCGGGGATCGTGCAGGTGCGTGAGTTTGGGGTTGAGGAAGGCGTGGATTTGGGCGGGGTCGTGGGTGCCGCGGGCGTGGAGGATGCGTTCGAGCAGGGGCGCGGCGTGGTCGGTCGCGGCAACACCCTCGCGCAGAATCCAGCGGCGGGCGAGGCCGCGGATGGGCGTTTGGGAGGCGGCTGAGGCGGCGGGTGTGGGGGCGGGTGAGGGGCTTGGGCCAGCGCGGTACACTGGGCTTAGCGGCGTGCGGGTTGGCAGCGGATCGCTCACGTTGCGGGAGGATACCCCGATGGTGAAACTGGACCGGATTTACACGAAGACGGGCGATGCGGGATTGACGGGCCTGGGCGACGGGAAGCGCGTGTCCAAGGACGCTGCGCGTGTGGAGGCGTATGGCACTGTGGACGAGGCCAACGCTGCGCTGGGCGTGGCGGCAGCGATCGCGGCGCGCGAGGCGGCGGATGCACCCGCGGATGCGCCCGCGCGGGAGTTGGCCGACCTGCTGCGGTCTGTGCAGCACGATCTGTTTGACCTGGGGGCGGACCTGTGCTGCCCGATGAGCGCGGGTGAGACGGCGGGGGAGAAACTGCGGATCACGCCCGGACAGACGCAGCGGCTGGAACGGGCGATTGACCTGCACAACCGCGACCTGGCGGCGCTCAACTCGTTTGTGCTGCCCGGCGGCAGCACGCTGGCGGCGGCGCTGCACGTGGCCCGGACGGTGGCGCGGCGTGCGGAGCGGCGGGTCGTTTCGCTGCGCACGCTTGAACCCGCGGCGACCAACCCGGAGGCGGTCAAGCACCTCAACCGGCTCAGCGACCTGCTGTTTGTGCTGTCGCGGGTGGCGAACGGGAAGGGCACGGGCGATGTGCTGTGGGTGCCGGGGGCCAACCGGCCGAAGTAGCGTGCCGCTGCCGCAAGCGCAGTGCGGTCGCTGGGGCGAGCGTGAAAGGGGTCGGCGGCAGTGTCTCAGTTTCCGGGGTAGCCCGGCTCTCCGACCGAAGGTCCGCCGTGGCGGAGCCGGTCTTTTCCTCAAACTGAGAC
>CAZNEU010000457.1:0-1868 GCA_964571915.1 uncultured Phycisphaeraceae bacterium | reverse complement strand
TCTCCGCGCCCCTCCCCGCCAAGGCCCGCTTGCCCGCCGCACCACCCGCGCCCGCCGGCACCGCCGGCACCACCATCCGCAAGGAGGCCGCGTGAAACTCGCCTATCAGGCCTACGACACCAGCGGCAAAGCCGCCAGCGGCACCATCGATGCCCCCAGCGCCGAGGCCGCACGCCAGCAACTCCGCCGCCAGGGCCTCTTCGCCACACGCGTGGCCGAAGGCTCACTCGCGCCCAAAGAAGAACCTCGCCCCGCCGGCGGCGGCCTGGTGGGCGCCCTCTCCGGGCGCGGCAAGCACGTGGCCCAGTTCACACGCCAACTGGCGGTCCTCGTCAGCACCGGCACGCCCGTGGTCGAGGCCCTGGCCGTGCTCGAAAAGCAGGTGCCCGCGGGCGCGTGGCGCACCGTCCTGGTCAACATCCGCGCGCGCGTCGAAGAAGGCGCCCAACTCTCCGAGGCCCTCGCCGCGCACGGCGACTGGTTCAGCCCCGTCTGCCGCAGCCTCGTCGCCGCCGGCGAGAGCCGCGGCAAACTCGGCGAGATGCTCATCCGCGCCGCCGACCTTCTGCGCGGGCAGCAGAAAATCCGCTCCGCCGTGGTCGGGGCCATGGTCTACCCCATCCTGCTCGTCTGCGTGGCCATCAGCACCGTGGTCGGGATGATCGGCTTCGTCCTGCCGCGCTTCGAGGGCCTCTTCTCCACGCTGGGCGCCGGGCTGCCCCCCACCACCAAGTTCCTGATGGACCTCAGCCGTTTCGCGCGCGAGCACTGGCTGCTCATGCTCATCGCGCTCGTCGCCGTGGCGGGCACCACCATCTTCTGGCTCGCCAGCGGGCCCGGGCAGCGCTTCGTCAGCATGGCGCTCGTGCGCCTCCCGCTCATCGGCCGCGTAACGCGCTCGCTCGCCACCGCCCGCATCGCCCGCATGATGGGCGTGCTCCTCGAAGGCAAGGTGAACATGCTCGAGGCCCTCACCCTCACCCGCGCCGGCTCCAGCAGCCCGCTCTACGCCGCGCTCCTCCAGAACGCCATCGACCAGGTCACGCGCGGCGAACTCGTCAGCCAGGCCTTCGGCGATGCCACGCTCATCCACCCCTCCGTCTGCGAGGCCATCCGCTCCGGCGAACGCACCGGTCAGGTCGGCCCCGTCCTCGCCACCGTGGCCGACTTCCTCGACGAAGACAACGAAACCCTCGTCAAGTCCCTCACCTCCATCATCGAGCCCCTCATCCTCATCGGCATGGGCATCGTCGTGGGCGCCGTCGCCCTCAGCATGTTCATGCCCCTCTTTGATCTCACCGGCGGCGGCATGGGTCCGCCCGGCGCGCCGGGCGGAGCAGGAGGCGCACCCACACCGTGAGCCTCACCGCGCCATTCACCACCGTGCCCATCGGCATCAGTTTCGATCGCCGACGCATCACCCTCGCGCAGCCCGCCCCCCCCGCCCCCCCCAACCGCCCCGGCCCGGCCGGCCGTGCCGCGCCCGCCGCATCGCTCGCCTGCCCGCACGAACCGTGGGAGGACGACGCCTGGCCCGCCCTCGCCACCGACCTCGCGGCCCTCATCGCCCGGCGCGGCTTCGTGGGCAACCGCATCGCCATCGCCCTTCCGGCCTGGGCTCACTCGTCGCTGGCCGTGCAACTCCCACCCCGGTCTTCGGGCGCGCCCATTGACACCATCGCCGCGGGCCAACTCGCCGAGGCCGTCGGCACGCAGCCCGACGAGATCGAGGCCGTGTGGTGGGAAACGCCCGCCCCCGCCCACGGCCCGCGCCGCCCCGCCGCAGCGGGCGCATCCGGCCCCATGCACGCCATCGTCTCCGGCGGCCGACGTGCCACCTTCGAGGCCATCGGCCATGCCTTCGCCGA
>CAZNEU010000456.1:0-12609 GCA_964571915.1 uncultured Phycisphaeraceae bacterium | reverse complement strand
AAGTCCTCGAAGGCGACGGGCGGCTTGGGGCCGGTGGCCGGTGCGGCCGCTGGGGCCGGGGCGGGAGATGACGGTGCGGGCGCGGGGGAGGGCGAAGCGGGTGTCTGCATGAGGGATTATACGAACACGCGGGGGCAGAGTCAGGGCACGAGGACCACTCGGAGAGTGGTGGTACCCAAGCAAGCACCACTCGGAGAGTGGTGGTACCCAGGCAAGCACCACTCGGAGAGTGGTGGTACCCAGGCAAGCACCACTCGGAGAGTGGTGGTACCCAAACCAACCACACTTCACGGCTTCTGCCACGCGCCGTTGCGGAAGACGGTCTTCTCGATGTCCACGCGGAAGTACGCGGGCACCTCGTCCGGGTCGGGGTCGCGGAGGGGGCGGCCGCCGTCGGCGAGAATCTGGGCCGACCACGACTGCTGCACGCCGCGCAGCACGGCGGATTCGAGGCGGAGTTGGCCGAGGAGTTCATCGTCGCTGAGGCGCGGCCCCGGGCTTGCGGAACAGAGCGGGCAGACGCGCGGGCGGGTCGGGCCTTTGCCATCTGCCCGCGACACGAAGCGGCGGTTGCCGCACTCACGGCAGGGCGACGAGCGCTCGGCCAGGTCTTGCAGGTTCTTCACGGGGTCGAGTTGGCCCTTGTCGGCCAGAAGCACGCCGCCGAAGGCCACGATGGCCTCGGCCACGCCGGGGCGTGTGAGCAGTCGAATCGCGTTGCGGCCGTCGCCGGCGCGGATGAGGCCCAGGGCGTTCGCCAGGTCGAGCGCGGCGGTGTCGGCCACCAGCGACGGGCGCTTGACGCTGGGCGGGCGAACACTGGACGTGGCTGTACGGGACTCAGAGAGTTCCACAGCCACGCCCCGCAGCCAGCGCCGATCCGTGTCGCTGGACGCGAGACCGGCCAGGCCCAGGCAGGCGCTCGGCCCCAACTCGCCGCGGCGGGGGCCGGTGCGCTGGCGGTCGGTCGTGAAGGCGAGCACATACAGGTGGCGGGCCAGTGTTCGTGCGCCCGGCAGGGCGGCCTCCGCGGCCACGTCTTCGGCGAGTTCAAGGTACAACTCGGGGCGGCCGGGGCTGAGCGCGGCGAGACGATCGGCCAGCAGCGGGACGGGGGTGGCTGCGAGGTTGATCTCGGCCGCGGGCGTGGCGGCGCGAGTGGGAGGGGGTGATGATGGTGGCGGCGAGGGGGGGGCCGCGCCCAAAGAGGCGAGCGTGGCGGCGGCAAGGAGCAGCGTATGGAGCGTGTGTGGCCTCATTCGCTCGCCCCCCCCGCTTCTCCCGCGCGCAGCAGGTGCAGGCGCACCATCGCGGCCTCGGTGGCCTTGATCTGCTCGCAAATGCTCTCGCTGGATCGGCGGCGCCGGGCCAGCGCATCGAGCAGGGCCTTCACCTCCGGCCCGGTGCCGGGGCGCTCGCCGCTCACGAGGTAGGCGAGGGCCTCCAGCGTGGAGGCCTGCTCGGCCGCGAAACGCTGCACCGGGCCGACGGCCACGGCCAGGCGGCTGGCGCGGCGCTGGTCGAGCCTGTCGAGCCCCTGCGGAAGCGTTTCGTTGGACGGGTAGCGCTGGCAGCGTGCCCGCACGCTCTGATAGAGCCTGCTCGCACCCTCCACCGCCTTGGCGGGCGCGTCGGCCTGGCCCACACCGCCCGGCGAAACCTCAAGCCCCGACATGCGCGCGTACGACTCGGCGATGCTCGCGCACAGCGCGTCGATGCTGCTCCCCATGCCGCCGCCGGCCATCTTCTCCAGCAACGACTCGACGACCGCCCGCCGCGCTTCCGCCGGCCACGCGGGGGCCTGCCATGCGGGCAGGGGGCGGGCGGAGAGGGGAGCGAGCGTGTCGGCCACGCCCGGCGAGCGCACCACGCGCGGCAGCGTCTTCAGGATCGCGCTCAGCACCGTGGGTTGATCGATGAACTTGCGCAGCGTGCCCTGCGCGGCCCGGCGCACGTCGCTCTGGCCCAGCACCAGCGCGGCCTCGGCGAGCACATCCGCATCGGCCTGACCCAGCACGCTGGAACTCTCCAGTTCACGCAGACTGACGAGTTTCGCGGCCGCGTTGCGATCGTTGACAAAGCGCACGGCCCAGGTGCCGTCGGTGGCGGAGAACGCGGCCGCAACACCCGCCCCCCCCGCCCCGGCTGGCGCGGCGAGCATCAGCGACGTGAGGCGGGGCACCTCGTGGGCGACAAGATCGTTGGCGTTGCCGGTCTCGCCGCGAGACTTGCGCCACGCCGCGTGCGAGAGCGTGGCGAGCACGGCGGCGCTGCGCAGGTCTTCCAGCGTGCCCGAGGCGGTCTGGCTGGCGGCGATCTGCGCGCGCGCCACGGCGGCCCAATCCACCCGGCCCCCCCCGCCCCCCCCGCGAACAGCGTCGGTCCCGATGGCCCAGGCCTTGGCGTAGCGGTCGCGCAGGGCGGCCCGGGCCTCGGGCGTGGCCAGGGGCGAGAGGGCCATGGTGAGGTCCACACCTTCGGCGGCGGAGTCGCGGACGATCGCGCCCGTCAGCACCGACAGATCGGCGGTGCTGATGTCATCCCGACTGAACCACGCCACGAGCCGACGACGGGAAGGATCGGCCGCGCGCCAGCGCAGGCGGCCCGCCGCACCTTGCACAACGGCGTAGACCGTGCGGTCGGCTGTGGGCTCGGCCCCGCGGACCATCACCGTTTCGATCGCGTCGAGGATCATGTTCTCGGATTGCTCGGCGCCCTGCGTCCCCTCGCCCAGGGCACGCACGCACCGCTCCCAGCGCTCGAACGTGGCCGCGGCCATGTTCGGCGCTGCGGAAGGGCCGGCCCCTGTGGCCTCTGTCGCACTGGCCACGATCCGCAGAGGCATGGTGGCCAGGGCCAGGCGGGCCCCGGCAACAAAGGTCGCGGTTGCGCCGGCCTTGCCGCGTCCGAGCACGGCCTCGAGCAGCGATGACAGGCGCTGGGCCTGGTCGGCGGGCAGATCGCGCTCGCGTGCCAGGCGGCTGAGCAGGCCGGCGGCCCACGAGATGCGGGAGACGCTCTCGACGCTCAGGGGTGCCGCGCCGCCGGCTTCCGGCGGTGGGCCGGCCATGTCGGAGGGCACAAGGCCGGTGAGCAGCGCGTCCGCGGCGGCGGGGTCTCTCGCCCCGCGCAGGAACGCCTCCACCATGCTCTCCGCGGCGGCGGTGCGCTGGCCGGGGTCGAGCAGGAACCACCACCTCGCCACCGTGTCGTTGGCCGTCGTGAACGCGCGCTGGGCGTCTTTGGGCTCGGCGCTGGCGGCGGCACGGGCCTCGCGGAGAATCTGGGCCGGATCGGGCTGCGCGGCATCGGCGCTGGGGTTTTCATCGGCGATGGCTGCCCGGGCCAGTTCGCGCTCCACCACCGGCGGAGTCGGGAACGGGGTCGCGACGCTGGGCACTCTGGCCGCTGAACGTGCCAGCAGCACGATGCCCGCGATCGCCAGGCCCACCACAACCACGAGCGCGGCCATGGCGGCCAGCGCGATGCGCACCAGCCTGCGGCCTTCATCTTCGCTATTGCCGTGGTCCGCGTTCGCGTCGTCGCCGTCGGTCGGTGTCCGTCGCGGCGTGGCGGCCCGATGGGGCTCATCACTCGTGGCGGCCAGAGAGGCCACGGCCCGCGTGGCGGCCTCGGGCGGCAGACCGCGGGCCCGTGCGATGGCCGCGAGCCGCTGCATCGCCGCCCCGTCAATGGTGCCCGTGCGCGCGAGCATCTGGCGGGCTTCCAGAACCAGTTCCGAGTCCGGTGGAACGGGCTGGAGGGCGGCGGGGCGTGGCGGGACGCGGCCAGAGGCCGCCGGTGCCGCGCTGCCCGCCACACCCAGCAGTTGCAGGGCGGCTTGGTGCAGGATCATCCTGGCCGCTTGCCCCTCCGGCCCCTGGCCGCGGGGGTGAGCGGCGATGAGCGCCACGCGCCGGTTGAACGCCGCGTTCACGGCCGGGGCAGAACGCTGCCCGACCGGCAGGTCGAGCGCGGCCTCGGGCGTGCCGCGCGGGGCACCCGCCCGCGGCGTGCCGAAGAATACATCCAGGATGGCCTGTTGCATCGCGGGTGTCACGGTGCCGCACCTCCACCACCGCCGCCCGCGGCCGGTGCGGGGATGGGCGCGGGGGGAGGGGGCGCGGCGGGAAGTTTGGCCCGCATCTCCGTGAGTTTCGTGCGCCACGGCTCCGGGCCGAGCGTCGGGTAGAGCACTTGCAGTTGGTTGATCGCGACCGTCGCGCCCGGCGCGTCGCCCAGAGCCAGCAGGCGTATGGCGTTGAATCGGGCCTCGAACCACTCGGCCGAACCCTCAGGCAGCGATGCCGAAAGGCCCGTCCACGCTTCGAGCGCGACGGCCTGTTCGCCCGCGGCCTCGGCCAGTTGCGCCAGCCGTGTGAGGCTGCTGCGATTGTTGGGTGCCGCCTGGAGCACCAGCCGATCGAGCCGGACGGCGAGGTCGCGCGAAGCGATATCGCCGCCCAGGCGGAAGACCGCGGCGGCCGCCTCGGCCACCTGGCGATAGACGGTTTGCAGGGCCGGGTCGCGCAGGGCCTCCACCGTGGGGGGCGCGTGGGCGATGAGGCGCTCGCCCGCAACCACCACGGCCCGGGCCGCGTCGAGCCGGGCCAGCACCTGTTCGGGGGCAGGGGTGTCCGAGTCGATCGGGGGCAGGCGGCGGTACGCCACGAGCGCCCGCTGATAGAAGAGTCGATCGGCCGAATCGGCCAGGGACGGGTCGATGCCGCGCAGTTGCGCGGTCAGTTCGATCGCGCCGGCCTGATCGCCCTTGGCCAGCCGCACCTGGACGCGACGGAAGGTGAGTTCACCCTGAAACGGCGCGAGGTCGGTGCCGGCGTGCAGCGCCATGGCGTTGAGTGTTTCGAGGACCGCCTCGGCCCGTGCGGGGTCGGGCGTTGAGCCCCACAAGAGCGCATCGAGAAGTTGCCGCGCCACCGCGATGCCACGTTCGACCGCGGCCGCCTGCTCGGGCGAGGCGGGTGCGGGCTTGCCGTCCGCGTCGGAGCGTGTGGCCTCGCGCCGGTCGCTCTCCAGCACCTCTTCCGCGACCTGGGCAAACCGTCCCGCGGCAAACGCCCGATCCGCGTCATCGCTGGCCCGAAAGGCCCGGTAGAGCAGGCGCGCGGCCTGGCGCTGCGCGGCGCTGAAAATGGGCGTGTCGCGCCCGACCGCCAGCAACACCTTCACCGCCTCCTCATCGCTCAGGGCCGACCGGCCCACACGCCGCAACAGGAGCGTCGCGGCCCGTTCGCTCTGCGGAAAGCGACGGAGGTAGAGCGTGGAGAACTCTTCCAGTTGCCTGGCCAGCGGTGCTTGCGCGGGCTGGTCGCGCGCGGCCCGCTCGGCCGCGATGATCGCCAGCCACAGGGCCTCCTCGGCCTGGCCGGCGTCGGGCGCGGCTTCCGATGCCGCGGCGAAGCGGAGAGCGGCCGCCGCCGGGTCGCCGGCCCGGAAAAGCGCCCGTCCGGCCGTGATCTTGGCGCGCGAGCGCTCGGCGGTGAACGCTCCCGCGTCGGGCTGCGTGGCGGCTCCGTCCAGCGCCGCGGCGGCCTGGCGGAACCTGGCGGCGAGGGCCGGGTCGCGCGTCGGCTCGGTGGTGTCGCCGCCGGCATGGCCCGCGGTGCGTTCGGTTGCAGCGGCCTGCTCGTAGGCCTGCACGCCGCGCACAAAGTGCGGGATGAACCCGGCCTCGCCCAGCCCGGAGGTGCCGTAGCGGTTCGCAAGGTCGAGCACCTGGGCGACCTCGCCCCGGGCGATGAGGTCTTGCACAGCGGTTTGGGCCAGACCCGAGACAAGTTCGCCGGTGCCCGCGCGGTCGGCCTCGAACGCGCTCACCGCCAGCAGCCGCGCGGCCGTGGTTTCGAGGGGCGATGCCGCGGCCCGGCCCTGCCTGCGTGTGTCGGGCGCAAGTTTGCGGGCGGTAGCGATCAGCCGCTCCAGGTCGGCCCAGCGCTTGGCCTGTGCCAGCACCGCGATGCGGCGCGGGAGCAACTGGGCCCGCAAATCGGCGGCGAGGGCGGGCTCGGCCTCCACCAGATCGAGCCAGCGCAGCCCCTCGGCGGGGTTGCCGGCCTGCGCGTGCGCCAGGGCCGTGCCGATGGCGGCCCGCGCCAGGTGGTCGTACTTCAGCAGTTCCTTCTGGAACTTTTCGAGGTTGGCCGACTTGCCCGGCGCGCCGGTGAGGACCAACGTGAAGTTCTTGAGGGCCTCGGCGCTGGGGCCGGTGGCGTTGTTCACCAGCGACAGGTAACAGGCCGACCACCCCGCGTAGTAGAGCGCGACCGAGCGCAGCCGCCTGGCCTCGATCGCCTCCGCGATCTGGGCCTCTGTGGCTCGTCCGGAATCCTCCATGCGCGTCAGCGAATCGGCACGCCGACCGATCTCGGCGCCGATGGCCTCCAGTTGCGTCTTCAGGTCCGCCAGCGTCGTCCGGGCATCGGCGATCTCCGCGTCAGTCGCAAGGCGCAGCCGGAACCGCTCCGCGGCCGACTCCGCCTTCAGGTAGACGGCGCGGGCGAGTTCAAGCCGCAAATCCGCGGCGGCGGTCTCCGGCACCGCGCGGATCAACTCGCGCGCCAGTCTCTCCCAGTCGGCCCGCTCCGCGGGCGTTTGCGCGGCACCGATGAGTTCGACGTACAACCGGCCGAGGCGGTCGGCAAGGCCCTGCTTCTCCTCCGGCAAAGCACCGTGCAGCCGCTGCGCGAGGTGCTCGGCCAGGAGCGGCCGCAGGCCGGGCCGCCCGAGGTAGGCCTCCATGGCCGCGTCGGCCTCGGAGAGCGTGCGGTCGGCACCCGGCGCGGCTTCAGGGGGCCTGTCGGGCAGGGCTGGTGCGGTGGCAGGCTTGGTGGGCGCTTTGGTCTGCGCACCCGCCGCGCCGGGGGTCAAGCCCGTGCTGGCTCCCATCGCCACGCTCAGGATCATCGCCCTACCGACCCGGCACATAGCTGATCCTTGTGAAGCCGGCGTTGTGCGCGGCCTGCAACGCCCTGGCCGCGGCACCCACCGTCGCGTTGTTGGCCACACGCACAACCAGGCCCGGTTCCTTGGGCAAACTCGCGACGATCGCGGCCAACTCGGCCGGGTCGGCGATAACGCGGCTGCCCAGCCGAAACCGCACGAGTCCGCCGCTGGATTCCACGTTCAGCACCTGGGCGCTGAGTTTGGAGCCGGAGCCGCCGCCGGAACGGTCCGCGGCGAGCGTGGCCGCGAGGTCGGATTCGGCCCCGCCGAACGTGCCCGCGATGATGAAGTACAGGAGAATGAACAGCACCACGTCGATCAGGGCGATGAGCGGCAGACGCGGCGGGGGCATGTCGGGCTTGCGGTGGCGCAGGAAGTTCAAGAGCGGCCCCCGCTGCTCGGAGCCGCTGTCGAAGGTGATGCACGCGGCAGCGCATCCTCACCCTTGGTGGCCAGCCGCCAGCGCGCCACACCCAGACGAGCCAGGGCGGTGGCGAGGCGGTTCATGTGAACGGCCGGGCACGCCTGGTCGGCGCGGATGATGAGGTCGAAGGCGGTCGCTGTGCGCGTGCGTCCGGCGGCATCCACGCCCCCGCTTCCCCCGCCCGGCCGGCCGCGGATCGACTCGACCAGGTCTTCCTGCGTCATCTGTGTGCCCAGCACGGTGAGGCGGCCGTTGCGGTCCATGTCCACCACCACGCTCGAAGCCGAGTCGGGCGGGGTCTCGCGGCCGCGCTCGGCGGGGAGGTCCAGTGGCGCGCGCGTGGCGGAGGCGAACTGGGCCGTGAGCGTGAAGAAGATGATGAGCAGCAGCACGATGTCGATCATCGCGGTGAGATCGAACTTCTCCCGCTCCATCGCTTCGGCGCGCGGGAGTTTCATGAGGCGGCTCCCCCGCCGCCTCCCGCGGGTCCACCGACCACCCGCGCGGGTGCCGCCGCCGGTTGCGCCAGCGGCGCGGCGGGGCGGGGCGGGGCCGGCTGCGGGGCACCGCCCGCTCCACCCGCCGGGCGGAACGCAGTGGGATAGGCCTGGCCTCCCCCCCCGCCGGGCAACGGCGGCGGCGGTGCCGCGGCCTGGCCGAGCACCGGCGCCACGAGCCGCTCGGCCATGTCGCCCGCCTCGGCCGCGAGCGCATCGATCTTGCGGCGGAAGACCGCGAACGCCACGGTGCAGGGGATCCCGACCAACAACCCTTCGGCGGTGCAGACCAGCGCGAGCGACATGTAACTGGAGAGTTCCTGCGAGCGCTGCACGCCCGAGAGCGAGCCGATGGTGGCGAACGCGCCGATCATGCCGAAGACCGTGCCGAGCAGGCCCAGCATCGGCCCCACCGCCGCGAGGATGCCGATCCAGTGGTTGATGCGCTCCAGCCGCTCCACCTCGCGGGCACCGGTGTCCTCGAGGGCCGACTTGAGATCGAGCATTCCAAAGTGCGACTTGGCCGCCTTCGAGAGCCCGCCCCCCACGATGGACGCGAGAAACGACCCGTTCTCCTCCATACGGCAGAAGCGGATCGCCTGCTCGATCTGCCGCTGGTTGAGGAGTTTCTCAAGCCCCTCGCGCACATGCTCGGGCAGCAGCCGCTCACGCCGCAGCAGGAGCACGTTCGCCACGATCAGTGCCAACGCCGCGATCGAGAGCAGCACGAGGACGTAACTCAGCGGCCCGCCCGAGTGGATGAACTGCAGGATCGAGCGGCCCCCAACCCCCCCCGCGGCGTCGGTTGGTGTGGCCGCGGGCGGGGCACCATCCGCGGCCTGAAACAGTGCGAGTACCACAGGGTGCATCATGGAGTTCATCACGGTGTCTTCTCGGGTTGAACGGGCACGCCAGATCGGTCTTTGAGCGCGGGAGCGGGCACCGGCGGGGGCGTGGCGGCCGGCGGCTCGGCCAGGCCCCCCTCGGCTTCGAGCAGTTCATCTTCAAGCGCGGCGGCACCCTGCGCGTATCCCAGGGCTGTGAGTTCGCTTGCCGCCTCGGCGAGGGCGAGCAGGGAGAGTTGCGGCAACTCGCCCCCGAAGCGTGCCGGCAGGTGGAGCAGTTCCAGGGCCGCACGCACACGGTGCTCGGTTGTCTTGTGGTTGTCCGCTCCCGTGCCGCTGTTCTCGGGCAGACCCTCACGCAGAAGCGACAGACCGATGGCGGCGCGGCACCAGGCCTCCACCCATCGGCCACGCAGTGCCGCCGTGGTTACAGGGGGGCGGGCGGCTGAAGGAGACGCCGCATCGGAGTGGTCTTCGGCAACGATCATCGCCAGACGCCGCTCCAACGCGGTACGAGCCTTGGCACGATCCGCGGCGTTGCCCAGCCGCGCGAGCACCACCTGGCTGACCAGTTCCAGCCCGTCGTCGGCCACCTCTTGGCGCGCCGCGGGCAAGGGTGCCAGCACGCCCGCCGCGTGGCCCGCCGCGGCCCGATACCACGCGGCCAGTTCCAGGGCGCGGGCCTGCCCACTTCCGGCATCAACCTTTGCGTCCGGACGCGCCCACACGGGCGAACCGACGAGGGCCCGCACCGACGCGGCCCCGCGCAGGGGCGAGAAGATCGGCGGGAGCGCGGGGCAAAGGCCGCTCGCTTCGTCGATCACCGGCGAGAGGGCCACGGTTCCGCCCACCCACGTTGCGGCGGTTGCGCTCGCGCCCGTTGCGCCCACCCTCGTGCCGCCCGCCACCCGCGGACGGGCTGCCACCATGTGCAGCCACGGTTCGATGCCCGCGGCCTGGGCACCGCGCGCCAGCCGCACGCGCAGCACACACTCGGCCAGGAGCGCCCCCGACGGCCCGTCAAACGTGGTGGCCTTGGTGTAGAGCCGCTCGGCCGCGGCCGCGGCCATGTCTATGTCGCCGCGCTCCAGTCGCGAGCGTGCCCGGAAGAGCCCGTCGGCCAGTTCCGCGAACGCGCCGGGAATCTGCGGCACGCCCTTTCCGTCGGGCTGCACACTCCGCACGCGGTCCCACGAGATGATGCGTGTGGTGCCCTCCTCAGCCGGGGCCATGGCGATGCCGCCCGCGTCCATCCGCACCACGGTGCCCGGCAGCGGGTCGGTCTGACCGCGCAGGTACACGCGGGTCTGGGCGCTCGCCGCGCACGCCGCCGCCAGCAGCGCCGTCGCCGCGAGCACGGCACGCCCACCCCCGGTGGCGTGGCGGTGAGGTCGGGATGCCCTGCGAGCGAAGGTCATCTGTTCGGGGGCTCCACAAATGTGAAGGTTCCGCCGGATTCGTCGGCGATCTTCCGCATCAGGGCTTCGCTGCCGCGCTCGCCGAAGGCGATGCAGTGAACGGGGATGGTGCGTCCGCCCTTGTTCATGCGGGCCACGCGCGAGGCGATCTCGCCGTCGAACAGGCCGTCGGTCATGAAGTAGATTGCATCGGGCCGGGGCCTGAGCGACAGGGCCGAGACGAACGCCGGGCCGGGGTTGGTGCCGCCCGAGGGCTGCACGGCCCGGATCTGGTCCTCCGCCCACTGCTTGTTCTTGCCGTTAGCGGGAATCCACCGGTCGCGCTTGCCCAGCGCCACGGTCTCGCTCTGAAAGAGGTAGATCAGAAACTGCGCCCCCTCGGGCAACTTGTCCAGCGAGGTGATCAACTCGCGTTTGAGTTGCGGCATTCTGGCCCCCTCGCCCATCGACCCCGACACGTCCACGATGTAGACGAACCGGCTGCCGCGTGCGGAGACGCCGAAGAACGTGGCCCCGCCCCCGCCGCTGCCGCCGCTTCCAAGGCCCGTCCCCTCGCCGATCCCCACGCCCGCGCCACTGCCCGAGCCCCCGCTGCCCGCCCCCACCGTGCCCAGGTCGCCCGAGTCCTCTACGCCCTGCCCGCCGTCGATGCTGCCGAGCATCACGTCGGCCACTTCCACGTCGGGCATCTCCGCCGCCGTCGGCCCGGTGTGTTCCAGTTCGGCATCATTCACCGCCGCGGCTTCTTCCTGAGACATCACCGCCACTTCAACGCTGCTTCTCCCCGGACCCGCCAGCCCCGGCGTGCCGGGCACGCTCGCGATGCGGACCGCGTAGGCCACGCCCAAGAAGATGACATGAACGAAGAGCGACGTGGCCGCGCCACCGATGGCCGCCCGCCGCACACACTGCACAAACCAGCGTCCATCCAGGATTCGAGCCGAGGTGCCCGGGTGTGTGCGGGGGGGTGTGGGCGGATTGGTGTGCGGCGTGTGCATCAAGGTGGTCGTCCGTGCCCGTTGGGTCCTGGGTCCTGGGTCCTGCTGCGGCAGCATTGTTTGCCGCGTGCGGCCCCGCCGCCGGGGCCGAGTGTCGATTCGCAGGCGCGGCACTACCGGTTCGCCCAACCCCTGCCCGAGGGAGCGTGCAGGCATCGGCGAAGCGTGGCACCCCCGGCTGATGCCTGTCCCCCGACACCAACCCCGCTCCCCGTGCAAACCTGCTCGGCCTCTTCTACGCTCTGGCACCCTTCTGGACGCACACCATGCCAACCCCACCACCCTTTCCCACGTCCACTCCCGCCCCGGCCAAGTCTGCGGCCACACCGGGGGTGGCCGTTGGCAGCGCCGCCCGCCGCGGCCCGTACGCACGCGTGCTGCTGAAACTCAGCGGCGAATCGCTGGCGGCCGCGGGCTCCAGCGGCCTTGAGCCGACGGAGATTCAGTCCATCGCCAAGGAGGTGCGCGGGGCATGGGAGACGGGCGTGCAGATCGCCCTGGTGGTGGGCGGGGGCAACTTTATTCGCGGGGCCAGCCTGGCCAAGATCGGCAACATGCACCAGGCCACGGCCGACCAGATGGGGATGCTGGCCACGATCATCAACGGGCTGGCGCTCAAAGAGGCCCTGAAGGCGGTGGACATCGACACGCGTGTGATGTCGGCCATTGAGATTCGGGCGCTGGCCGAACCCTTTATCCGCGGGCGGGCCGTGCGGCACCTGGAGAAGCGGCGCGTGCTGGTGCTGGTGGCGGGGACGGGCAACCCCTTCTGCACCACCGACACCTGCGCGGCCCTGCGGGCACGCGAACTGGGGTGCGAGGTGCTGCTGAAGGCGACGAAGGTGGACGGTGTGTATTCCGCCGACCCGCGCAAGGACCCGAAGGCCACGCGCTACGAAACCCTCACCTTCAAGGAGGTGCTAGCCAAGAACCTCGCCGTGATGGACATGACGGCGTTCACCATGTGCCACGAGGGGAACGTGCCGATCGTGGTGTTTGATTACAAGCGGCCCGGCAACATCCGCCGCATTGTGGAGGGCGAGGTTCTGGGGACGTTGATCCAAGGATAGCGCTAGGCTCTGTCTGGCGGATCGTTTCCGGGTACCTCGGCTCGCCGAGCCGAGCCGGAATCCTGCGAGTTTCAATGCCGGCTCGGAGAGCCGGCACCACCCAAGGCATCCGTCAGACAGGGCCTAGGCGGGGCACCCCTGGTAATACGCGGTGATGTAATCACCCAGGTTGTCCGGGAAGGGCTCGCCGCACTGGCCGCGGCCGTCGGGCGTGAAGGCCGTCTTGTATCCCGCGTCGCAGGGCGGCGAGTTGCCGGGGCAGGCAATGGCGTAGCCGCCGGGGCCGGGGATGTGCGGCACCGTGTAGTAATCCGTGATGAAGTCGCCCAGATCGTCCGGGTTCAGCGAGCCGTCGTTGTTGTACTCGATCGTGCAGGCCGGCGCACTTACGCTG
>CAZNEU010000455.1:0-5844 GCA_964571915.1 uncultured Phycisphaeraceae bacterium | reverse complement strand
GCGCGCGCCGTTGGTCAGGTTCGTCGTGCCCTTGCGCCACTGGAACGTGGGCGCAGGCGTGCCCGAGGCCACAACGCTGAACTGGGCCATGCCGCCCGCGGCGGCCGTCGCGTTCCCCGGCTGGCCGGAGATCACCGGCGCCGTGCGCACCTCAAGGGCAACCTGGTTGCTGGGGACCGAACCCACCACGTTGGTCGCCAGGCAGTCGTACGTGCCCGCGTTGCCGGGGCCGGCATTCGTGATCGTGAGCGTGCCGGTGGTGGCACCGCTGATGTTGCCGCCGTTCGCCAGGTTGTCGCCGTTGCGACGCCACTGGAACGTGGGCGCGGGCGTGCCCGAGGCCACGGCGCTGAACTGCGCCGTCTGGCCCTGCGAAACGCTGGCGTTGGAGGGCTGCTGCGTGAATGTCGGCGCCACGTTGACCGTGAGCGTGGCGTTGTTGCTGGCCGTTCCGCCGTGGACGTTGCTGACCAGGCAGTTGTAGTTGTTGCCCGCATCAGCGGGTTGGGCCGAGTTGACCATGAGCGTGGCCGTCGTGGCCCCCGCGATGGTCGAGCCGTTGCCCGTGGCACCGTTGGTCAGGTTCGTCAGGCCACGCCGCCACTGAAACGTCAGCGTGCCCGCGCCGCTCGCGGCCACCGTGAACTGGGCGTTGTTGCCCGCCGTGACCGCCGCGTTCGAGGGGTGCGTGGTGATGGTCGGGGGAGCATCCACCGTGAGCAGCACCGCCGCGGAAGCCGCCGCGGCGACCGCCAACTCGGTGGTGATGTTGTTGCTGACAAGGCAGTCATACGACCCGGCGTTGGCGACCTGGGCGCCGGTGATCGTGAGCGTGGGGCCGTTGGCGCCGCTGATCGCGCCGCCGTTGGCAAGGTTCATGCCGTTGCGCCGCCACTGGTACGCCAGCGTGCCCGTGCCCGCCGCGCCCACGGTGAACATGGCGTTCTGGCCCTGGAACACGGCCTGCGCCACCGGCTGCGTGCGGATCTGGGGCGAAACCTCGGCCACCTGAACAATCACGTAGTTGGTGGGGGCCACTGGGGTGCCGCCGCCCGCGTAGCCGATCAGCGGCACGCTGCCGAAGGGAAGGTTCTGGGGGTTGCCCGAGCAGTTCTGGGCGGGCACGAGCAGGGAGCAGATGTTGAACTTGGTGAGGCCGTTGATGGTGTTCAGCGTGGTCTGGTCTGCCGCGCCGCGGATGCGCCCGAAGACGGTGAAGGGTCCGCCGCTGGGCGCGCCGTCGAGGAACGAGTTGTCGGTCAGGTTGAAGAAGAACTCTTTGGTGCCGGAGTTGGGGCCGGTGGAAAGGGCCATCGAAAGCGTGCCGGTGATGTTGCTCACGCCCGGTTCGCCGGTGATGGGCGACACGGCCGGGGTCGCCGCGGGCGCGCCGTTGTTCACGGCTGGCGCAAAGAAGCCGCCCCCCTGGATGACAAAGTCCTGCGGGTTGCGGTTGAGGACCACGTTGCTGTAGTTGCCCGCCGTGATGATGTTGATGAAGTTCGTGGTCGCGATGGGCTTGCTGTCAAACAGCGTGAACGTGAGCGTGCCCGCGCTGGTCGTGAAGCGCGCAACCGGGCCGGTCTCGCCCTGCCCCAGGGCCGCGCCCGCGGACAGACCCACCCCCGCGCACGCGGCGACGATCGTGGCCAGCGGACGGGCGAAGCGACGGAAAAGGTTCTTCAGCATGGGTATCACCTGCAAACGCACCACCACCGGCCCGGACGGGGCATGGACAGACGCGACAACAACGGGCCGAGACCGGCTTAGCGAACCCCGCCCGCTCATGTGCCGCAACCTCGTGTGGGACCCCCACTCCCGATTCGCGGGCGGGGGCCGAGGGTTCGGCCAATGACAACATATTCTCGGTCAATCAGAAGGCAAGCCAAACTCGCGGGCCTTCCCTTTTTCGGCTTTGCTGGCCGCGAACGCTGTTCGTGTTACGTTCGTTTGGTTCTCGGACGCGCTGTTGGCACTACCCTTACACCTCATGCCCAACCGATCTCCCGCCCCACGCCGCGCCGCACGCCCGTAGCCGCGCGGTGTCAACTCCAAACCCTCCACAGCCTAGAATGAAAAACGCGGCTCTCCCGAGCCCTTGATGGTGGCTATAGCTCAGTTGGTTAGAGCACGGGATTGTGATTCCCGGGGTCGCGGGTTCGAGTCCCGTTAGCCACCCTTTGTCGCGGACGTGTTTCGGGTGGTCCGGCGGTCCGCGCGGGTCTGTGTCTGGATTCCCTCACGCGGCCCGCGTGAGTGCCGGCCGCGCGTGCTGGCTGGACACGCGCCGGCAGGTTTCCACCAGCAACCGCCGGTCAACGGGCTTGCTCAGGTAGTGGGTGCATCCGGCGGCCAGACATCGCTGGCGGTCTCCGGCCATGGCGTTGGCGGTGAGCGCGACAATGGGCCGCATGTACCCACGCTCGCGCAGGAGGCGCGTGGCCTGATAGCCGTCGAGGCGCGGCATCTGCACGTCCATCAGCACGATGTCAAAGGGGCGGCCCTCGCGCTCGGCCGCGCACGCGGCCTCGACGCCCTCGTGGCCGTCCGGCGCCGACTCGACCTGGGCGCCGGCCTTGGTGAGCAGCAGGCCGAAGAGGCGCACGTTGTCCGGGCCGTCATCCACCACCAGCACGCGCAGGCCCGCCAGCGACGGGTCTGCCGCCGGCGCGGGGCCTTGCTCGTGCGGGAGCGTGCGCGGCGGTGGCGCGAAGAGCGTGCGCTCATCGCCCGCCAACGGCAAGAGCACCTGAAACGTGCTGCCCGCGTGCGGGCCTGAAGAAACGCTGATGTCGCCACCCATGAGCCGGGCGAGTTGGCGGGAGATGTTCAGGCCCAGGCCGGTGCCGCCGAAGCGGCGTGTGGTGTCGCCCTCGGCCTGCGCGAACGAGCCGAAGAGGCGGCCCATCTGCTCGGGCGAGAGGCCGATGCCCGTGTCGATCACGCGGATGCGGAGGGATTGCCCGCGGCCCCCGGCGCGGGTGTCAAGGGCGATGACCACGCCGCCGCGCTGCGTGAACTTGACGGCGTTGCCCACGAGATTGACGAGCACCTGGCGGAGGCGCAGCGGGTCGGTGGTGATGGTGTCGGGCAGGGGCCAGGCGAACTCGGACAGGAGGGTGAGGCCCTTGGCCCGGGCCTGGGGGCCCAGCAGGGCGACCACCTCCGCCACCAACTCACACGGAGAGACGCTGAGACGCTCGGCCGACATCTTGCCCGCCTCGATCTTGGAGAGGTCGAGCACATCGGAGATGATGGCGAGCAGGTGCTGGCCGTTGCGACGGATGGTGCGGGCGTGCTGGGCGCGCTCGGCGGGGCTGGTCTCGTCGGCCGCGAGCAGGTCGGCGAACCCGAGGATGGCGGTGAGGGGCGAGCGCAACTCGTGGCTCATGTGGGCGAGGAACCGGTCTTTGGCCTCGCCGGCGACGAGGGCGCGAGTCTGGGCCTGGCGTGCGCGGCGCGCACCGGTGCTGATCGCGCCCAGCCACAACGCCAGGGCCAGGCCCGCGACGCACAGCGACATGACGAGCAGGATGGAATCGAACTGAATCATGGGACGCACGGGCCGGGCCGGGGCGATGCCCCGGACCCGCGCGGACGCACGCTCATCGGCCGGGCCAGAACCGGCCACGAGGGCGGAAGGCACAAATCTGTGGCAGGGCCGCGCGCCCGCGCCCGTGGTGAAGGCCGCGACCGCGCGGGCGCGCTTCTCGGACCGCTACGCCGGCTTCACCAGGGTGGTCGCGTTGAACGGCCGCCCCTCGCGCCGGTACTTGCGCTCGAAGTTGGTGCCCACGAGTTCGCCCTCGTCCATGCGCGCGTTGGTGGGCGGCGCGAACGGCTGGCGCACAAAGCACGGCCCCGCCGGCAGACGCGAACCCGCGGCAAGCGGCACCACCTTCGCCGCGTCCTGGCTGGCCCAGCGCGCAAAGTGCTGCTCCATCCAGGCCCAGTACTCCGCGTGGTCGGAGACCACGCGCAACTCACCGCGCGGTTCAAGGACGCGCCAGGTGTCGGCGAGGAAGCGGTCGCACACCATGCGGCGGCGGTGGTGCCGGACCTTGGGCCAGGGGTCGGGGAAGTAGAGGTGGAGCACGCGGCAGCAGGCATCTGGCACGCGCCAGTGCAGAAAATCGCCCGCGTCCAGGCACATCATGCGCACGTTGGCCGCGCCGGCGCGGGTGAGTTTGTCGATGCCCACCGAGAAGAACTCGCGCTCGTACTCAAAGCCGAGGAAGTTCGTGAGCGGCTGAGCCGGAGACTGCTGCGCGAGAAAGGTGCCCTTGCCGGAGCCGATCTCGATCTCGAGCGGGCGGTCCGGGTGGGGGAAGAAGCGGCGCGGGTCGGTGTAGCCCGCCGCGCGATTGGTGAGCACGTCGTCCGGCAGCGGGGGCAGAGCGCTGCGGGGCACCTCGATGGGGGAGGCGGCGCCTGCGGCAGGTGTGGAAGGGAGCGACACGGGCGGAGCGTAGGGGATGGGGATTGAAAGGCGGCGCGGCGGGGACCGCCGCACCACCCGGGGCCCCACTCGGAGAGTGGGGGTACCCAAGGCACGAACCGCGTGCGAACGGCGGGTCCGATCATGTGCGCGGAATCACGAATCCTTCCGCGGCGAAGGGGCGTATAGGCAGATACGGGGTTGTTCTGAAAAGTTACCTTCTCGCCCGCCGCGAAGCCGCCGATAGGACTGGCCGCGGAGTGAGGGTTGCGCGCTGCGGCGGCGGCGGAGTGCGGGCGCCGGGCGTGTGGGTGCGAAGGGGCTTGGCGGGGGTCGGCGGCATCGGGAACGGTGCCGCGCCGGTCGTGGTTTTGGTTCTTGTTCTGCGCGGCGGGCGCATCCGCCGCGTGGTGTTGCGCACACAACGCACGAAGCGGAGTGCCGGCCATGAACGATTTCACCAGCAAACTCTCCGGCGGCTCCACCCCTTACCCCAACCCGGGTGGCAACCCGGAGGCGCGTGCCGGCGAGGGCGCGGCGGGGGTGCGCCCGCGCCACGACCTGGCGAGTTTGATCGACGCGCGGGCGGACCGGCGCGGCTTTGCGGAGCACCACTGGGAGGGGTCGTTCTTTGACTACCTGGAGATCTGCCAGAGCCGCCCCGGCGTGGCGCGCAACGCGTATCAGCGGCTGTACGACGCGGTGCTGGCCCACGGCAGCGAGCGCTACCGCCTGTTCAAGAAGGATGCGGTGCGGTACCACTTCTTCAGCGACCCCTTCGATGACGGGGCCGATGCGATCTTCGGGCTTGATCTGGCCCTGATGCAACTGGTGGATTTTTTCCGCTCCGCGGCGGAAGGCTACGGCACGGACCGGCGCATCCTGCTGCTGCACGGCCCGGTGGGGAGCAGCAAGAGCACGATCGCGCGGCTGCTGAAGAAGGGGCTGGAGGCGTACAGCAAGACCGACGACGGCGCGCTCTACACGTTCACGTGGATGCTGGATGAGCACTGCGGGCCCACGGCCAAGACCCACGAGTTCCCCTGCCCCATGCACGAGGAGCCGCTCATGCTCGTGCCCAAGGAGGCACGGGCCGACATTCTGGCCCGCCTGAACGAGAAGTATGTGCCCGCGGTGGGCGGTGGCAGACTGCGGCTGGCGGGTGAACTGGACCCGTTCTGCCGGCGTGTCTACGGAGACCTGCTGAAGCATAACGCGGGCGACTGGCGGCGCGAGATGGAGCACGTGAAGGTTCGGCGGGTGATTCTGAGCGAGAAGGACCGCGTGGGGATCGGCACCTTCCAGCCCAAGGACGAGAAGAACCAGGACTCGACCGAACTCACCGGCGACATCAACTACCGCAAGATCGCCCAGTTCGGCAGCGACAGCGACCCGCGGGCCTTCAA
>CAZNEU010000454.1:0-4301 GCA_964571915.1 uncultured Phycisphaeraceae bacterium | reverse complement strand
CCCCCCCCGCCCCAGCCGCCGGCGCGGGCCGTTCCGCCGTCCCCCCCGCCCGCGCCGCCACCAACGTCGCCGGCATCACCATCCACGGCCCCATCGGGGCCTACACCGCCGCGAGCGTGAAACGCCGCCTGGATGAATCCGTCAAGGCCGGTGCCGACGCGATCGTGATCGACCTCGACACGCCCGGCGGCGAGGTGGGCGCGGTCCTCTCCATCTGCACGTCCATCAAGCAGTGCTCCGTCAAGAACATCGTCGCGTGGGTCAACCCCACCGCCTACTCCGGCGGCGCCATCATCGCCCTGGCCTGCCGCGAGATCATCGTCGCCGACGGGGCCACGCTCGGCGACGCGGCCATCATCGCCGGCATCCCCGGCCTGGGGGCCATGCCCAAACTCGGCGACACCGAGCGGGCCAAGTTCCTCGCGCCGCTCCTGGCCGAGATCGTCGAATCCGCCCGCGTGCGCGGCTACGACGAAAAACTCGTGCAGGGCATCGCCACGCTGGGCGTCGAACTCTGGCTGGTGGAGCGCACCGACCGCCCCGGCGAGGTGCTGTTCATCGACCGCGCCGAGTACCGCCTGCTCTTCGGCGCCGAGCCCACCGGCTCCTCGCCGCGCCTCGTGGGCGTGGGCAACGCGGGTCGCCCCGCTGTTGCGTCGCCAGCATCCTCGACATCCTCCGCCCCCGCCGCGTCAGCGCCCGCCGCGGCACCTTCCACAAGCGGCCAAGCCGCGCCGGATGTTCCTTCACCCGCGCCGGCGTCTTCCGCGCCGTCGCAGACCACTGGCGCATCCTTCAGCCCGGCCGCGCCGAACATGGATGCCAAACTCATCCGCCGCGTGGAGGGCAACCTGCAAGCCACACGCACGCGCCCGGTGCTCAGCGCGGCAGACACGGGCAGGTGGAAACTCATCGAGCACGTCTCCGACGGCACCGGCATCTTCACCTTCAAGGCCGACGACCTCTTCCGCTACCGTCTGGCCGTGCGCGCGGGCGGCGCATCCCCCGGCACCGTCAACTCCGATGCACAACTCAAAGCCTTCTTCGGCGCCACCAGCATCGGGCGGCTCGATCAATCCGTCTGGGAGCACATCGCCGCGTTCCTGGCCCACCCCATCGTGCGCGGCGTGCTCATCGTGGTGCTTCTCCTGGGCCTCTTCGTTGAACTGACCCACCCGGGCCTGGTTCTGCCCGGCGCGGTCGCGGCGGGGGCGCTCCTCACCATCCTCGCGCCCCCGCTGGTCATGGGTCTGGCCGCGTGGTGGACGGCCGCGGCCATCGTCGGCGGCGTGGGCCTGCTGGCGCTCGAGATTCTGGTCCTGCCGAGCTTCGGCTTCTTTGGCGTGGTGGGCCTGGTGCTGCTCTTCGGCGGCCTGGTGGGCACGTTCGTGCCCTCTCAGGCCAGCGGGTTGTTCCCCAACGCCCCGGGCGCGCAGAGCGACCTGCTTTACGGCATCACCACGGTCTTCATCTCCACGGGTGTCTCCATCTTCGGCATGTATTTCATCGCCAAGCACTTCGGTTCTCTCCCGCTGATCGGCAAACTCATCCTCACCAACCGCCCCGCCGATTCCGACGAGCCGACTTCACTCCTCAGCGCGATGGGCGCGGCCGATGCTCCCGCCCGTGTGGGGGATATCGGCATCGCCCAGACGCCGCTGCGCCCCTCCGGCCGTGTGCGCGTGGGCGATGCGATCCTTGATGTGGTCGCCGAGGCCGGGTTCATCGAGAGCGGGCAAGCGGTCCGCATCGCCAGCGTCTCGGGTTTCCGTGTAACCGTCGAAGTTCTCGCGTCCCCGCCTGTCCGCGCGGCGGCGGGGGGGGCGGGCGGCTCGGGCGGCTTGGCAGGAGGTGAGGCCTGATGGATTCGATGCTCTACTGGGGCTTGGCGTTGCTGGGTGTGGCCCTGCTCCTCACCGTCATGGAGGTCTTTCTCCCCACGATGGGTGTGCTGGCGGTCACCTCGCTCGTCGTCGCCATAGCCGGCGTGGTCTGCCTCTTCCGTTACAGCACGGCGTGGGGCCTCATCGGCTCTCTTGTCGTCATCGTGGGCGGCCCGGCCGCGTTCATCATCGGCCTGCGCATCATGCCCAACACGCCCCTGGGCAGAAAACTCGTCCTCTCCAACCCGCGCATAGACGGTTCGTCGGGCGACGACGGCTCACCCGCTCCCGCCGCGGCCGCCAGCGCGCTCTCCGCCCTTGTTGGCAAGCAGGCCACGGTTGCCAGCGACCTCCGCCCCATCGGCACCATCATCATCGACGGCCGCCGCTACGACGCCATCTCCGAATCGGGCATGGTGCGGGCCGGAACCGCCGTGCGCGTCTGGAGCGTGGAGGGGAGCGAACTGCGCGTGCGGACGGTGGAGTGAGAGCTGGACGGGGCAGACCTCGCGGGCCCGCCAAGGAAAGGGCAAATCGCAAAGGGCAAATGGCAAATCGGACAGGCGATGGGCGACGGCCAGTAGCACGGCTTGGATTTGCCCTTTGCTATTTGCGATTTGCTCTTTCGGCCCTCCGCCCGCTCAGTTCCAATGGCAACCCTTGGGCGCATCGGTCGTGGTCTGGGGCAGGGCCCGCGCCAGCAGCGTGCTCAGTTCTCGCAGCCGCTCCTCGATCATCCGTGCCCGCCGCTGCGGGTCGCCCTCGGCCAAAAGTTGGTAGTGCAGTTCGTTGTAGAACCGCATCTCGCTGTCGCGCAGCAGCGTGACGGCCACCAGTTCCAGCACGGCCGTGGCCGGAATCTCGTCGTCTCGCAGGTGCCGCCCCACGGCCCCGGCCTCGCGCAGGCCGGCCAGCGGCTGGGCCTCCAGAAGCCCGGCCAGCGTTGCGCGTGCCGCGGCCATGGTCTGCGGGTCGCCGTCATCCAGCCCGATGGGTTCGAGCAGGGCCTGCCGATACGGCACGTCGCTCTCTTCGGGCAGTTCGGTGAGGATTCTCGCCCGGCAGACCCCGTGCAGAGCGATGGTGTACCGCCCATCGCCCATCTTGTGATGCTGCACAACTTGCCCCACGCACACCGCCTGCCGCAGCGGCGGCCGTTCCTCATCCCCGCTGGCCCCTGTTCCCGGTCCTTCCGCGCCTGTCCCCTGTCCCCTGGCCCCTGCTCCCCTGATTCGCGCCATGTCATACATCGCCATGGCGATCTGGCCCGGGCCGTCGAGCGCATCGGCCACCATCTTGCGATAGCGCGGCTCAAAGATGTGCAGCGGCAGCACGGCGTGCGGCATCAACGCCACGCTGGCCAGGGGGAAGAGCGGCATGGGCCGCCCGAAGTTCACGCGAATCTCGGTCTCTTCATCGCTCACGGGTGAAGGGTAGAAGGCATCGCACCACGGAGACACGGAGTGCACGGAGGAAGACATGCAGCCCGACCGTCAGGGAGGGCTCTTCTGAGGCCGTCCGCAGAGGTCCGCAGAGGCAGCAGAGCGACGCAGAGAAGAACGCGCCGCAACGGAAGCCCGACCGTGAGGGAGGGCCCTTTCAACGCCGTACGCAGAGGGGCGCAGAGGGGCGCAGAGGCGGCAGAGGGACGCAGAGCACAACGCGCCGCAACGAACCCCGACCGTCAGGGAGGGGCGTTCAACGCGTGCGCAACGAGCCCCGAGCGCCAGCGAGCCGGACCGCATGGGCTGCCCAACAATGGCACGTCGCCATTCCACAAGGACACGGCCATGCGGAACTTCGCGCAACGCATCGCGGGCCTCTTCAGACCCGCCGGACACGGCCCCACACGAGCGGGAACACGATCGGCCGACGGTCGCCCAGGGGTGGAGTGGGAGACGCTCAGCAAGGAAGTCCTAGCCCTCCTCAACGCGGGAGAGTACGACCGTGGTGTCGTTGTGGCCATACGGGCGTTGCACGTGGCCGAGGAGAACTTCGGGCACAGCCACCACTGTGTGTCCACGAGCCTCAACGGCCTGGCGTCCCTGTACACAGCGAGAGGTGAGTACGCGGAGGCCGAACCGCTGTACCAGCGCGCGCTGGCAATCAGGGAAGGGGCTTTCGGCCCGGACCACGCGGCTGTCGCCACCAGCCTGAACAACTTGGCCCTGCTGTACAAGACTCAGGGCCTGTACGCGCAGGCTGAGACGCTCTCCAAGCGGTTTCTGGCGATCAGGGAGAAAGCGCTCGGCCCTGACCACCCGTCCGTGGCCGGAAGCCTGAACAACCTGGCCCTGCTGTACGAGACTCAGGGCCTGTACGCGCAGGCAGAACAGCACTACACGCGAGGGTTGGCGATCTGGCAGAAGGTTCTTGGTCCTGACCACCCGTCGGTGGCCGCGAACCTGAACAACTTGG
>CAZNEU010000453.1:0-6713 GCA_964571915.1 uncultured Phycisphaeraceae bacterium | reverse complement strand
GAGCGTGTACGGCGGCTTCGAATGACATGAGCGGAGGTCCCTTCGTGAGTGCTGTGTGCTGCGGAGACAACCACCGCGCCGACCCACGGGGGGATCGAGTCGGTGCAAGGCTCGAATCGTCGCTCACCACCCGAGCGGGGGGCCGGAGAGCGTCTCCGACCACCACGTTCGACTGGCACGCGCCTTGCCGGAGAGGACCGGCAGGGAGGAGAGTATCGCCCTGCGAACCCGCCGGGGCAAGCGGCCACACCCGGACATTTTCCGGATTGTGGTTGCCCGAACCGAACCCGGCCGCACGACGGGTGCCCTCTGCGGGGGCGAATCGGCCTCGGCGGCGCTGGGGCAGGTATCCGCCTCAACCGTCCGCCCGCCCGATCACCTTCACCCCTTCTCGCCCCTCTCTCGGGCTTGCCGCGCCTCGGGGTCCGGGCCGAACCAACCCCCACTTTGCCAGCCGATCTTGCACGAACCACGCCACAAACAGCGCCACGGCATACCCCACCGACACCACCACGGCCACGATCGCCAGCGGCACCACCACCAGCCCCACGGCCACCAGCAGCACGATGAGCACGCCCGTGCCCACCAGGCGGGCCAGCCAGGAAGACTCGCTCTGGATCACGACCTCGGGTTCCTGCATCACTTCATCGCCGCGTGGCATGATCCGCTCCTGTTCGCGCATCGGTCTGTGCCCGTGTTACAGGCGGTCTCGCAAGCCGCGCACCTCGCCCGCGCGCGGCGCGGCGGTCTGGGCGGGGTCCATGTGGGCCCGCTCGGCGGGCAGAGAGATGAGGAACGCCGCACCCTTGCCCAGCACGCTCTTGACGGTGATGGTGCCGCCGTGCTGCTCCACCACGCGCTTGCTCACGGCCAGGCCCAGGCCCGTGCCGCGCAGGCCCTTGGTGGTGAAGAAGGGCTCGAAGATTTTGGCGATTTTTTCGGGAGGGATGCCCGGGCCGTTGTCGATCACCACGATCTGGGCTTCGAGCGTGGAAGCGCCGGCACCTCTGCCGATCGTCTTCATGGCTGCGCGGACGGTGACGACGCCGGTCTGGGGCTCCACCGCATCCAGCGCGTTGCTGAGCAGGTTCATCAGGGCCTGATGCACCTGGCCGGAGTCGATGGGGACGGGCGCCATGTCGGCCTCGGCATCCACCAGCAGGGCCACGCCGCGTGCCTCGCACTGGTCTTTGAGCAAACTGGCGCAGTCTTCAATCAGCGGCCCCAGGCGCGTGAGTTCGATCTCCAGTTCGCGCGGACGCGAGTACGCCAGCATGTTCATGGTGAGGTTGATGATGCGGTCGAGGTTGCGCTTGAGGATGCCCCAGCCGCCGCTGGCGAGTTTCACGTCGCTGCGCTTCAGGCCCATCTCCACCACGTCGGCCCCGCCGCGCAGGCCTTGCAGGATGTTCTTGATGGAGTGGGAGAGGCTGGCGACGGTCTCGCCCATGGCAGCGAGGCGTTCGCCGCGGATCTTCTGCTCGTGCATCTCGGCGTTGGCAAGGGCCAGGCCCGTGTGCTGGCCGATGGCGTTCATGAGCGCGAGTTGCTCGGCGGTGAAGGTGTAGTTGGCCATGGAACTGTCGATGTAGAGCGCGCCGAACGTGCGCTCGCGAAACTTGATGGGCGAGCAGATGGCCGAGCGGATGTTGAGCCGCGCCACGCTGTCGCCCGCGGCGAAGCGCGGGTCGCTCATGGCGTTGCTGGAGAGGATGCCCTCGCCCTTCTTCACGGCCGTCTGGATGATGGTTCGAGAGACGCCCACGCGCCCGTCGGCATCCACCGCCCCCTCGCCCTCGCCGGTGCGCACCACCGCGGGTTCGAGGCGGTCGGGGTCCTCGGGGTCGGCCATCATGATCACGCCGCGCTCGGGCCCGAACTCGCTGAAGACCAGGTCCATCACGCCTTCGAGCAGTTCCTCGCGGCCGGCGGGCCTGCCGGTGAGCGTGACGAGTTTGTAGATGATGCGAAGATGGTCGATCGCGCTCTGGCGCGGCTCGGGCTCGGACATGATGACCGAGTCTTCGTTGCTGGCGAGCGTGCGTTCCACGCTCGCGGCCACCTGATCGCTGCGCAGCAGGCGCACGCGTTTGGCCACGCGGCTCACCTTCTTCTCGCTGGTGCCGAAGACGAACAGGGTGGCCCCGGTGCGGATCTGGTCGCCCAGTTTCAGGCGTGTGCGTTCGCCGATGCGCACGCCGTTCACCCAGGTGCCGTTCTGCGAGCCCAGGTCGTTGAGCCACCACTGGCCCTCGTCCGGGGTCATCTCGGCGTGCCGACGCGAGACCGTGCTGTCGGTCATGGGCAGGGCCTCGCTGGAGCGCCCGACGAGTTGGGGCTCATCGTCGGGCAGTTCGTAGGTCTTGCCCTTATCCGGACCCTGGATGACCGTGAGAACCAGCACCGATAAACCATACGGCGGGTGGGTCGGTCCTGATCCGCTCCCGCGGGCATCAATCGGCAGACGTTCTGTGCCGATATCCCACCTGTGGCCTCGCCCCCCGCGCCCATCGCCAGGTTCCTGCGGCACGCTTCGGCGGCGACGGCGCGCCTGCCCTCCGCCCTCATCCTCGCCTTCGGCGTGGCGCTGCTCGCCCTGGTGGCCACCTTCGACGAGTGGGCCGGGCCGCACGCACCGCTCGCCCTGTTCTACACCCTGCCCATCGCGCTGGTTACATGGTACGTGGGCACCGCGTGGGGCCTGCTCTTCGCCCTCTTCGGCGGCGTGGCCGCCTTCGCCTACGGCTTCCCCTCGCTGCCCAACCAACTGCCGCGCTTTGACCTGGCCATGGTGCTGCTCACCAGGGTGGGCTCCTTCGCCGTGGTGGCCGCGCTGCTGACGGGGCTGCGGCGGGTGCTGGACCAGCAGCGCAACCTGGCCAACACCGACGAGATGACCTCGATCGCCAACGCGCGGGCCTTCCGCGCCGCCGCCACGCAGGAGATCGCCCGCATGGCCCGCAGCGCCGAACCCCTCTCGGCGGTCTTCCTCGACTGCGACAACTTCAAGCTGGTGAACGACCGCTTCGGGCACGCGGCCGGAGACGACGTGCTGCGGGCGGTCGCCCAGACCATCAGCGCCAACCTGCGCGCGACAGACCACGTGGGCCGGCTCGGCGGCGACGAGTTCGGCATTCTGCTCCCCGGCCTGCGGGCCGACGATGCCGGCGTGCTGGTGCCCAAACTCCGTCAGCGCCTGCTCGAAGTGATGCGCGCACGCGGCTGGCCCGTGACGTTCAGCCTGGGCGTGCGCACCTTCAACCGCCCGCCCGCCGACATCGACGAACTGCTCGGCACGATCGATTCTTTGCAGTACCGCGCCAAGGAGGCGGGCAAGAACCGCATCGTGTTCGACACCGACGCCCCCCCCGCCCCCGCTCCCGTGCCGCTCCCTCTCGCAGTCGCGGCCTGAGCCTTCCAAGTGGCGGGCTCTTGGTGGGCTGTGTGGTGGGGCGGACGTCCCGTCCGCCTGCCTTCGTGCCCCCGTGCCTTTTTCTTTTCCAAACGGCCGCGTTTGCGCGCGATTGTGTGGTCATCCGCCGCCCACCCCTTGAATCCGCGAGCATCCTGCTCCATGCTCAGGGCGTGAAGTCGCTCGCTCTGATCATCCTGCTCGCCCTTGCCCCCGTGCTCACGGGCTGCTCGTGGACGGACCACGCCGGCACGCACACGCTGGTGCTGGGCCTGGGCATCGTCTCCACGCGGCAGGCCGCGGCCCCGCCCCTGGCATCCCTCCAGCGCACACGCGCCGCGGGCGTGCTCGCCACGCCCGATGGGCTGGTGATCGGCCTGCTTGATCGCGCCACGCTCACCGTTGCGCCCACCGCGCAAGTGCTCGCCCAAGCGACGGCGCTTCGCAGCGGCCACAACACGCTCATCGTCTCGCCGGTGCTCCCCCCTTCGGGCCTGCTCCCCTGCCCTCCTCGCACCACACAGGAGTCTCACCCATGCCTCGCTTCATTCCCGCCGCGCTGCTTGTTGCCCTGATTCATGCCCTCCTCGCGGGCTGCTCAGACCGCCTGCTGCGCGAGAGCGTGCTGGCCAGCACGCAATCCACCATCGGCCTCTCCATCGGGCAGAACCCGCACACCCAGTTGTACGAGGGCAAGGTCGGCTACGCCCGCAGCGAGTTGTTCCTGGTGCCCACCGGCAAGCGTGTGGTCAACACGCGCGGCGAGCAGGCCCCGCATTCCGACCAGGCTCTCCAACACCTCTCCACCAACAACGCCGACGTCACGCCCGAGGTGCTGGGCGAAATCCTTGCCGACGGTGTCTTGACGGCCGCGCCCGTCGCGGGCGCCGCCCAGCCGGCCCGTGTGGGCGTGTACCAGCGGCTGGCCGTGGGCAAGTTGGCGGTAACGGCCCCGGCGGCCGTGGTGCTCATGGCCCGAGACCCGCACGCGCTCGATGCCGCGGCGCGGCCTGCGCAGGATGACACGCTGGAGGAACTCGCGGCCCGGAGCGCGGCGGTGCGGTTTGTCGTCGTCGATGGCCGCGGCAAGGCAGCACCGGCGGCGTGGGATGCCGCCGCGGATGCGTGGTCGCGCGAACTGGGCTTTGCCAGTTACGACGCGCTGTACGCCAACGGGTCCGCGGCGGTGCATCGGGCCCTGGTTCAGCGATGGACGGCCGAACTGCGCCTGGCCCGCGCGCGTGCGAACGCACGTCCGGCAACCGCCGCGCCCGCAACGCCCACCGATCGCTGATCCTGAACCACTCCCCGAGCACCCACTTGGAGGCCCGCATGAAAACGATCACGGACACCGTTCACATCGCCACCCCTGTAGAGGCCACGCCCACGGCCACGCGCAACGGGCTGCTGGAGGCGCTGCGGCGCGCCCTGCCGCCGGGCAAGTGGGTGCGGGCGGTGCGGATACGCACGGAGGATGAAACGCTGGTGGGGGAGGTGGAGCGGCAGTGGACGGTCTCAACCGGCGGGGTGGGGGGGGCGGATTGAGGGGCCTGCACTGCCTGTGCCGTGTGGAAAGGACACGGCCGTCGCGGTCAGGCGACGTGTGTCTTGGGCGGGCTCGATCGGGCGGCCGCTGCCCAGGGCGGTCGGATGGAGAGGCCCCGCAGGGGACCCGGTGGAATCTACGTCCACGCTTCCCGTTTTATGGCACAGGCCGCGTGGCCTGCCCCGCACCACCGCTCGAAGCCCTCACGGTGGCGCGGGCGACATATCCCGGGGTGTTCATCGGCCAGAGCGGGCCGGTGGTTGACCCCGCCAACCGGGCGCCGTGGGGCACGGGCTGGACCGGGCGGCGACATTGGTGCCCGCTTCCCGCACCCGAGGAGGGGCCGCGTGCGTATTGGCTACGGCGGCGGGCAGTATCCTGCTCCGTTCCTGCGTGGCCCCTGTGAAGATAGAGAAAGGCCCCTTATGCCCGGTCGTCTGCAAGGCGTGAAAGTGGTGCTCGTGGATGACGACCGCGACGTGCTCGAAGCCATGGACGCGGCCATGAAGGCCGAGGGCGCTTCAACCCGTGCCGTGGGCGACGGCAACGAGGCCGTGCGGGTCTGTCAGGAGGAGCCGCCCGACCTGGTGGTGCTGGACATGATGCTCCCCAAGCGGTCGGGTTTTCTGGTGCTCGAGAAGATCAAGGGGTATGAGAACGCCCCCAGCGTGATCATGCTCACCGCCAACGAGGGCAAGCGGCACCAGGCCTACGCCGAGAGTCTGGGCGTGGACAAGTACCTGCTCAAGCCCGCGCCGCTGGAGCGGCTCATCAGTGTCGCCGAAGACCTGGTCCGCAGCCGCGCCGCCGAGAACGCCCCGCCGCCCGCCGATGCCGGGGCGCGCCCCCGCAAGGGTGCCTGAGCACGCCACGCTACCCTGCCTGCCCGTGGCCCGCTCACGCCAGATCATTCTGATGAAGGCCGCCGATGCCGCGGATGCCCGCGACGATGACGGCATGCCCGTGATGGGCACGGTGCTGGAGGTGGCCGAGGCGCTCGCCCCCTACAACATCGCCGGAGACGATGCCAACTCGCGCGCTCCGCGGGTGAAGGATTCCATCAGCGGCGTGGGCCTGCTCTTCGGGCCGGGCCTCGTGCTCGAGGTGCCCACCATGCAGGACGAGGTCCGGCAGGTCCTGGTCACCATGACCGACGATGACTTCGGATTCCCGGTGCTGACGCGACTCTGCCGCGCCTTGCGGTGGACGATGCTCGACCCGGAGACGGGGCGGCGCTTCGGGCCCTGACCGCGCCGGCGGGCGTTACGGCTCGATCGCGTCGGGGGCGGGTTGGTGGGCCGGCGCGGGCGCGGGCGGCACCAGCGGCTTGCGCGGCAGGGCCAGCAAGGCGAGCATCCGCGGCGGGATGGGCGGGGCCAGGTTGAGGGCCTGCTGGCGGTCCATGGTGTTGCTGATGTCGGTCTTGCGCAGGCTCGCGGGGATGGTCCATTCGGCCGAGGGGCCGGGCGGCGCGGAAAGAGCACGGAAGGGTTGGGCCGACCAGCCGTAAGTGAGCGCGACATACCCGAGGTTCTGCACGCGATCGACTTCCGGGTCGGCGTCGATGGGCTGAAGGTTGCGCAGGGCCGTCACCTCGGTCGCCAGGCCGGTGATCGCGGCCCACGTTTCGTGGCCGGGGTTGAGCAGGTCGGCCAGGATGTGCGGGTGCTGGATGTTCCTGGCCTCGTGGAACGTGGGCGCCAGGTTGTGGTACAGGTCGCTGGCCGCGTTCTCGGAGACGAACTTGATCTGCGG
>CAZNEU010000452.1:0-2440 GCA_964571915.1 uncultured Phycisphaeraceae bacterium | reverse complement strand
TATCGCGCGCAAGACCGGCGCATCACCAGCATCACCGGCTCGGGCCTGGGCCTGGCCCTGGCACGCGAAGTGGCACGCATGCACGGCGGCGACATCACCCTCACCAGCCAGATCGACAAGGGCAGCACCTTCACGCTTTCTCTCCCCGCGGCGCCGCCACCCGCGGCCATGGCGGCCTGATCGGCCCCACCCACCAGTTCCACCCTTCACCACCGGAGCGGGCAGTGCAGATCGAGCAGAACAGACACGGCGCCGTCACCATCCTCCGCCCCATCGGCGCGCTGGTCGGGCCGGATGCCGACGCGTTCAAGGCCGTCCTCTCCGAGGCCATGTCCAAGAGCCTCGGTCGCCTGGTGGTTGATGCGTCCGCCATTCCCTGGGCCGACAGCCGCGGCCTCGAAGTGCTCGTGGAAGCCAGCGACGAACTGGCCCACTCGGGCCAGATGCTCAAACTCTGCGGGGCGGGCGAAACCTTGCGCGAGGTGCTGGAGATCACCGACCTGGCCGCGGGCTTCGAGCACTTTCACGACGCGACCACCGCGGTCCGGAGTTTTCTGTGAACGATCGCGATGGACAGCCCGTGTCCCCGCCGGCCGTCTCCCCCCCGGCCGTCTCCCCCCCGGCCGCGCCGCCCGGCGCTGCTCCGGGCTCGCGCACGGCCCGTGTCCGCATCGGCGATGCTCTGGTCGAGCAGGGGGCCATCACCCGCGATCAACTCGACGGCGCCCTCAAGCAGCAGGGCCAGAGCAACCGCCTGCTGGGCGAACTGCTCGTGGAGCAGGGTGTGATCACCGGCACCACGCTGGTGCGTGCCCTCGCCAAAACGCTGGGCGTGCCCGGCTGCTCGCTCCGCCACGGCCTGATGGACCCGGCCCTGCTCGCGCTGGTGGACGCCGAAGAGTGCGTGCGCCTGCGCGTGCTGCCGATGTTCCTGGTCAAGGGCGTGCTCACCGTGGCGATGGCCGAGCCGCGCAGCCTGCCCACCATCGACCGCCTGCGTCAACTCTCGGGGGGCAAGGTGCGGCCCGTGCTGGCCCTCGAGGCCAGCATCCTTGAGTACGCGCGCAAGGCCGCGGGCGGGTCCTCGTCGGGCACGGCGGGCGAGGTCGAAGCCTTCCTCACCAGCCTGGCCGAGCAGGACGTGGAGGTGGTCGAACGCGAGTCGGTGGACGAGGGACCGAGCACCGACCTCGACCGCACCGTCGCGGGCAGCCCGATCGTGAACCTCGTGAACATCGCCTTCCTCACCGCCGTGAAGGACAAGGCCAGCGACATCCACATCGAGCCCGAGAAGAAGGGCACGCGCGTCCGCTACCGCATCGACGGCGTGCTCCGCGACCTCATGAAGCCGCCGCCGGGCATGCACGCCGCCATCGTCAGCCGCGTCAAGGTCATCGGCAAAATGGACATCGCCGAGAAACGCCTGCCGCAGGAGGGGCGTGTGCGCATCGTGGCCGAGGGGCGCGAGATCGACCTGCGCGTCAGCAGCATGCCCACGCTCCTGGGCGAAAAAATCGTGGTCCGCATCCTCGACAAGGCCAACCTCAAGGTCCGCATGGAGGACCTGGGCTTCCGCATGGAGGCCCTGGACACGTTCAAGCGCATCCTCCACCAGCCCCACGGCCTCGTCCTCGTCACCGGCCCCACGGGCTCGGGCAAAACCACCACGCTCTACTCCGCCCTGGACCTGCTCCGCGACTCCGAGACCAACCTCCTGACCGTCGAAGACCCCGTCGAGTACCAACTCGACCTCGTCAACCAGATTCAGGTGAACGAGCCCATCGGCCTCACCTTCGCCCGCGCCCTGCGCAGCATCCTGCGCCAGGACCCGGACGTGATCATGGTGGGTGAGATCCGCGACGAAGAGACCGCGCGTGTGGCCGTGCAGGCCGCGCTCACGGGCCACCTCGTGCTGGCCACCCTCCACACCAACGACGCCCCCGGCAGCGTGGCCCGCCTGGCCGACATGGGCATCGAGAACTACCTGCTCGCCAGCGCGTTCAACGGCGCGGTCGCGCAGCGCCTGGCCCGCACCCTCTGCCCCAGTTGCATCACCAAATACTTCCCCGGCGAGGAGGAACTCCGCGACGCGGGCCTCGCCGATCACACCGGCCGCCCGTTCAAGAAGGGCGCGGGCTGCCGCGCCTGCCACGACAGCGGCTTCCAGGGCCGCCTGGGCATCTACGAGGTGATGGAAGTGACGCCCGAACTGAAGCGCATGATCCACCACGCCGCGCCCACCCACGAACTCCGCGACAAAATCCGCTCCTCCGGCGGCCTGGGCCTGCGCGATGAGGGCGTGATCTTCGCGATCGAGGGCAAGACCAGCCTCGAAGAAGTCCTGCGCGTCACCCAGCACGACGACGATGTCTCCGCGCCCCTCCCCGCCAAGGCCCGCTTGCCCGCCGCACCACCCGCGCCCGCCGGCACCGCCGGCACC
>CAZNEU010000451.1:0-1686 GCA_964571915.1 uncultured Phycisphaeraceae bacterium | reverse complement strand
GCCGCCTGCTGGACATGGAGATCGAGCCGTTCCTCCTGGCCAGCGTGGTGGAGGGCGTGCTGGCCCAGCGGCTGGGGCGGCGCATCTGCCGCGCGTGCCGAACGGCCGTGCCCATCCCTGATGCCCTCCAGCACCGTCTCCTTCCCGACGAGCGGCCGCTCTTCCCGAATATGACCTCCTCTCGCGGGCGCGGCTGCAAGGAGTGCGAGAACAGCGGGTATCACGGGCGGCTGGGCTACTACGAACTGCTCACCATCACCCCGGCCATGCGGGCGGCCATCACGCAGGGCCGCACCAGCACGCCCGAACTGACCAAGACGGCCGACGCCGGCCACGTCTCCATGCGCCGCGACGGCCTGGTGAAGGCCTCGCGCGGCGAGACCACGCTCGAAGAAGTGCTTCGGGCCACGCAGGATGTGGAGGGGTAAGAACATGACCACATGTACACATTCTCACAGGGCCACATGCGGAGCGCGCGGTGCCGTGTCCACCCAACTGCGCTGATTCTCGATGCCTTGCACGTGGCAATGTGCCCATGTGCTGATGTGGCCCTGTCTCTTCCAATGCCCACCTTCCGCTACATCCCGGCGACCACTTCCAACGGCCTGGCTGGGGGACTGATTGATGCGCCCGACCGTGCCGCGGCTGTGCGCAGCCTGATTTCACGAGGTATCACTCCGGCCAGTGTGGAAGTGATGGGCCGCGCCCCCGTTCAGGCTGCGCCTGCTTCGGGCAGGAGCGCAGGCGGTGTGAACAACCCGCGCGGCTCCGGCCCCGCCGCACGCATCGCGCGACCCTCAGCCCGCCGCGGGCGGGCCATGAACCTGGCCGAGACGGCCTCGTTCGTGAAGGAACTCGCCACGGCGATTCTGGCCGGCCTGCCGATGGTGCCCGCGCTGCGCACGCTCGCCAAGCAGGGCCGCACGCCCGCGCAGCGCGCGATGATCGCCCACCTCATCGCCGAGGTGGAGCAGGGCCGCACGCTGGCCGATGCCGCGGCCAGTTGGGGGCCGCCCTTCTCCGAACTGGTGGTGAACCTGATGCGCGCGGGCGAGGCTTCGGGCCGCCTGGGTGAGGTTCTGGAGCAATCGGCGGACCTGTTGGAGAAAGACCTGGCGCTGCGTCGGTCGCTGCTGGCCGCGACGCTCTACCCCGCGATCCTGGCCACGCTGGTGTGCGCCGCCGTGGCGGTGATGACCACCGTCATCATCCCGCGCGTGCTGGCGCCGCTCAAGGGCCAACTCAAGACGCTCCCGCTTCCCACACGCATCGTTCAGGGCGCGGCGGAGTTCTTCGGCCAGTGGTGGTGGCTCATCATCCTCGCCCTGGGCATCGGCATTCTGCTGTGGCGGCGGGCCATGGCCACGCCCGGCCCGCGCCTCGCAATCGACTCATTCACCCTGCGCGTGCCCGTGATCGGCCCGCTCGTGCGCGATGCACTCGTGGCCCGCTTCACACGCACGCTGGGCACGCTGGTGAGCGCGGGGCTCCCCGTGCTCTCGGCCCTGAGGCTCACGGGTGCCACGCTCACGAACCACGCGATGCGGGCGGCCATCCGCAGGGTGTGCGATGAGGTCTCGGCGGGGCGAACCATCGCCGAGCCGCTGGAGAAGGCCGGCCTCTTTCCGCCCTTGCTCGTGCAGATCGTGAGTCTGGGCGAGCGATCCGGCAAACTGCCGCAACTCC
>CAZNEU010000450.1:0-4922 GCA_964571915.1 uncultured Phycisphaeraceae bacterium | reverse complement strand
ACCGCGACCTGAAGCCCGGCAACATCCTCGTTACCCTCGTTGACGGCAAGCCCGCCCCCAAGATCATCGATTTCGGCATCGCCAAGGCCCTCTCCGGCCGCCTCACCGACAAGACGATCTTCACCGAAACCGGCCGGATGATGGGCACCCCGGAGTACATGAGCCCCGAGCAGGCGGGCACCACGGGCATGGATGTTGACACACGCACCGATGTCTATTCGCTCGGCGTCGTCCTCTACCAGTTGCTCGTGGGTGCGTTGCCCTTCGACCCAAAAACCCTCCGCTCGCGCGGCTACAGCGAGATCATGCGGATCATCAAGGAGGACGACCCGCCGCGCCTCTCCACACGCCTCTCCGGCCTGGGCGATGAGCGCACCGTCATCATCACGCGCCGGCGGGTGGACCTGCGCACGCTCACCGAGCAACTCAGGGGCGACCTGGACTGGATCACCGCCCGGGCCATGGAGAAAGACCGCACACGCCGCTACGGCATGGCGGCCGACCTCGCGGCGGACGTGGAGCGATATCTCTCCAACCAGCCCGTGCAGGCACGCCCCCCCAGCGCGGGGTACCTGGCCCGCAAGTTCATCCGCCGCCACCGTGTGGGCGTGATCACAGGCTCGCTCGTGGCCGCGGCGATCGTGCTGGGTGCCGTCGGCCTCACCGTGGGCCTGGTTCAGGCGATGCGGGCCCGGGCCGAGGCGGAGCGTCAGCGTGCCGCGGCGGTGCAGAGCGCCGAACTCGCCACGCGCGAGGGCAACAAGGCCGCGGCCATCAGCGGCTTCCTGCAGAACATGCTCGCATCCATCGACCCCAAGACCGACAACCCGCGCGACACCACCGTGCGCGAAGTGCTCGACCAGGCCGCGGGCACGCTGCCCGGCAAACTGCGCGATCAACCGGGCGTTGAGAGCGCGATCCGCAACGTGCTGGGCCGCACCTACATGAACCTGGGCGAGGTGGACGCGGCGGAGCCGCAGTTGCGTGCCGCGCTGGCGATTCGCCAGAAAGAGGGCGGCGACAACGGCCCGGAGGCGGCGGAGACCAAGAACGAACTGGCCCGCGTGCTCACCTACGCGGGCAAGTACGATGACGCGATTCCGCTCTACAAGGAGGCCATCGCCGAGGCGGCGACGCACGCCGCGGAGCGACCCATGGTGCTCGCCATGCGAAAGAAGGACCTCGCCGTGGCCCTTGCCGAGCGGGGCGACTTGGACGAGGCCCAGAAGGAACTGGGCGAATCGCTGGTGATGCTGCGTGCCCCGGCGTCCGCTGGCGGTGCGAGCAACGAATCGCCCGAAGTGCTCGATGCGCTCTCCATGAACGCGGTCATCCTGCAGCAGCGCGGCGACCTGCCCGGTGCCGAGAAGGCCCTGCGCGAACTCCTGCCGCTCACCGAGAAGTCTGCTGGCGCGGAGCACCGCGACACGGGGCGGCTGTTGCTCAACCTCGGCGAGGTGCTGCGCCAGCAGGCCAAGCGGACGGAGGCCGAGCCCGTGCTGCGTCGGGCCGTGGCCGTGTTGCAGAAGGCCGTGGGCCCGCTCCACCCCAACACCGCCAGCGCGATGACGAATCTGGGCCTCACGCGCTACGAGCAGGGCGACCTCGACGAGGCCGAACGTTTCCTCCGTCAAGCACTCGATGCCCAGCGCCACGCCACAGGCTCGGGCGAGGGTGTGGTGGACATCGGCATCCTCAACCTCGCGGGCATCCTGAACGAGCGCGGCAAGCGAGATGAGGCGGCGGTCTTGGCTCGTGAAGCCTCGGAACTTGTCGCGAAACGCCTGCCTCCCGGCCACCCGCAGAACGGTTTCCCGCTCATGCTGCTCGGGCGCATCCTGACGGCCCAGGACAAGTTTGACGAGGCCGATTCCACGCTCAGGCGTGCCATCGCCATCTGGGAGGCCTCGCTCAAGCCCGACGATGCGAACCTTGCCGTGGCCCGCACGGCCCTTGGCCTTTCGCAACTCAAGCAGGGCAAGACCGACGAAGCCGAAAAACTGCTGAGCGGCTCGTGGCCCCGTCTGCTGGCTGGCCGCGGCCCCAACCACCCCCGCACGCGCGAGGCCGCGGCGGCGCTCGCCTCCATCTACCGCGACAAGGGCGACAACGCCAAGGCCGCGGAGTTCGAGGCGGCGGTGAAGTGAGGGGCTTTGGGTACCCCCACTCTCCGAGTGGGCGGGAGTTGGGGGGGCGTGAGGCGAGGAACCTCGGGGCCGGCGGGCCTGCCGCCGGTCCACTCCTCACGCATTGGCCAGCAGGTCGGAGTAACTCGTCGAGATCGGTTCACCCAGCGCGGGCAGCAGGTCAGCGCGGAGTTTCGCCACCATCTCGTGGCACTTCTCAACGCCGTTCTGGCGCGACACCATCGCCTCCAATTCCAGAAAGTTCCCCAAGCCTTCTACTTCGTCCAGGTGGATGCGCACGTGCTCGAACATCCACACCTCGCGGGTCTTCTTCACCACGATCCACGGCGGTCCGGGGTCCACGCGCCCGAAGCGCTCCAGGGCCTCGCTGGGCGTGTATATCTTGAACTGACTGAGGCGCGGCTTGGCCACGTTGTCGCGGGCGTAGAAGATGTACTCGTCCGGCAGGGCCACACCGTTGCTCCGGCCGCCCGCGTCCGCGCTTCCCCCGTCAAGGTCCGTCGCGCACCGCTTCTTCAGACGCCCGTCGGCGAGTTTGTAGTAGGTGTCGGTCTGCGCCAGCCGGGCAGCAAGGCTCGCGCCGATCTGTGCGCAGATCACACGCGCCAACGGCGCGTCGCGCAGTTCGGCCTTGTATTCAACGTTCTGCATCGTCCCCCGTTCCCGCACCGGCGCTCACGGCGCCGGTCGCCACTGCCGGCGTGTGCGCCTCCAGCCACGCCGTCATAGACGCTGAAACCTCGCCCTTTTTCGGCCGTTCGACAAACGCCAGCAGTTCGCGCGGCACCCCGCGCATGCCGCGCCGCCGGGCCTTGCTCAGGGCGTACCACAAACTCTCGTGCATCCGCCGCAGCACCGCATCGGTGATGTTCAGCCGGTGCTCACGCATCGCCGAGATCGACCACGCCCAGGCGTGATACTCCTCCAGGCAGCGCGGCTTGAAGCGGTTGAAGCCGATGGCGTGGTGGCCGATCTCGTGCAGAAACACCGCCGCGGACATGGGCCCCTTGGGGCGGGGAGATTCGATCAGCCGCTTCACGCTCCCGTCGGCGTAACGCAGTTCCCAAGCCATGCCGCTCATGCTCTTGCGCCACTTGCGCACGCGCACGCCGTAGTGCTCCAGCATGGCTTTCGCAACCCGGTCGTAGTGGGCCTGCGCGGTCTGTTCCTGCTCGGCCGTGCTCTGGCGGTGGCGCAGAGCCGGCACCGCCGCCTCAACCCCGCGCCCAGCGCGCGACGGCCAGCGTGCCGCGCGTGGCGCAGGCGGTTCAACAACCACCACCGGGCGCGGCCGCGAAAACGGCCTCAGCACGCGGGCCACCGGTTCAATCAAGTCCCACAACGTCAGCACACCGGCCTCCCTGCCGAAACAACATCGCCCGCCGCCACACGCCGCCCGGCGAGAAACGCCGACCACGGCATGGCCCGCCCGCCCGCCGGCTGCACCTCCAGCATACGGAGGGCCGAGCCACCGCCGCAGCGAATCGTGCCCGCGTGTGGATCAACGATCGTGCCGGCTGTGGCCGCCATGATCCCCCCCGCACCATCTTCATCGCAAGCCACGCGCAGCAGTTTCACGTCGTGCGCGCCCACCTTCGCCGCGATGCCCGGCCACGGCGTGAGGCCGTGGATGCGTTGACGACAGGCGTGTGCCGGCCGCGTGAAATCCACCCACGCATCGGCGCGGCTCAGTTTCGGGGCCTTCGTAGCCAGCGTTTCATCCTGCACCACGCCCGCGCTGCCCGCGCCCGCACCCGCGGCCATGTCGCTGAGCACGCTCTCCATGAGCGCAGGGCCGTCATCGGCAAGCAGGTCGTGCAGTTCGCCCGCGGTGTGCAGCGGTTCGATCACGCGTGTGGATTGCCCCAGAATCAGCCCCGCATCCATCCGCTGCGCGAGCGTGATCACGCTGTTGCCGGTCTGGGCATCGCCCGCGAGCATGGCCGCGTTGATCGGTGCCGCGCCGCGCCAGCGGGGCAACAGCGATGCGTGCAGGTTCACGGCCCGCACGCCTTCAAGCAGCGCGGGTGAGAGTTTCTGGCCGAACGCGATCACCACCCACACGTCCACCGCCGCGCTGCCGCCGGGGCCGAACTCGCGGCGCACGCGGGCGAGCAGCGCGGGTTCGTTGATGTTCTCCGCCTTGATGAGCGAGATGCCGGGCAGGTTCGCCGCGGCCCATTCGCCGATGGGTGTGGCTGAGAGCGCCTTGCCGCGCCCCGCGGGGCGGTCCGGCTGCGTCAGCACGCCGCAGATGGTGTGCGCCGGGTGCGCGGCCAGGCGCCGCAGCGTGGGCAGGCCGAATGCACCGGAACCGAGAAAGAAGAGACGCATGGCGGAGGTTAGCCCCGGCGAGTTTCTCTGCGTGCGTGCTACGCAGCGCGGCACACGTGGTCAGAAATCGCGCCGGCAGAACACCCAGCACGCCGCGCCCAGGATCACGGCCTCGAAGGCGAGGGAGGTGCCCAGGACCCACGCGACAGCGCGGCCGCGCAGGGCCGCGGTCATTTCCAGCCGCACGCGCCGCCCGGAGATGCGTACACCGCCGTCGTCGTCGTCAAACTCCACCATGCCCCCCACCTGCTCGCCGCGCGCGATAAAGCGTTCCACTTCGTCGCCGCTGATGAGCCAGCGTTGCAGAAGTTCCATCGTCTCGCTGGTCTTGGGGAGAACGGTCTTCGCGGCATAGAGAATGGCATGGACGCGCGTGTAGGTTTTCAGCGAGTCTTCGCTCTTGGCAAGGTTCGTCTCCCACGTGGACCGCGTGCGCGTCAG
>CAZNEU010000449.1:0-9747 GCA_964571915.1 uncultured Phycisphaeraceae bacterium | reverse complement strand
CGGGGCGCCGCCCATGGCCCGCATCGCCAGTTTGGTCGCAACGGGCCTGCTCATGCTGGCCGTCTCGGTGATTTATGCCAGGGTGGCAAAGACGCTGGTGAAGGACGACGGCCCGTCGCCGGGCTGATTCACTCGCCGCGCCACTACCATCCCGGTGATGTCGCCCGATGCGCCCACACCGCCCCGCCCCCGCTCGACCTGGTACGACGTCGGCGCGTTCCTGGGCCACATCGGCCGCGCCATCGTCTCCGACTCCGCCAAGCCGTCGCCGGCTCCTGCCGCAACCCGCGTCTCCACCCACGAGCAGCCCGCCCCCAGCCCGCTTCCGGGCACACGCGCCACCCTCCGTCGCACCACCACCGACGAACTCATCATCGAGCCGCTCGAACCAAGGACCAACGCATGACCAGCCGCACACGCTCCGCACACGTCAACACACTCCTGGCCTTGTTCCTGTTCGCGGCCGCCTTGCTCGGCGGGTGCTCTTCGGGCACCTCGGGCGTGCTCTTCGTGAACACCACCGCGTCCACACTCTCCATTGTCGCCGCGGGCGGCGAACCCGTGGTGGTGGCCCCCGGCGGGAGCGCCTCGGCGCCGCAGTGGGGCACCGCGGGAAGCCTGGACATCAGCGAAACCGATGGTGCGGGCACCGTGGCGGGCCGATACACCGTGCCGCTCGTGCGCAGCGGGCCGGCCACCATCACCGCCCGCGGGCCGCGCGGCCAACTGTTGTTTGATGTCGCCGACCCGCGCGCCGCAACCACCGCCCAGGAACGCCAGATTCGACGCGAGGTGATCGACCGGCCCGCGGGCACGTTCAAGCGCTGAAGCAGGCACTGGGCACTCGGCATCGGGCACTGGTGAAAGCCGCGGCCTTCCTTACGATGCCTGCAACACACGCTGCACCCGCGCCAGCACCGAGGCCTTCCCCAGCACCGCCGCCACATCGCCAAGAGGCGGGCTGGCCGTGCCGCCCGAGACTGCCACGCGCAGCGGCTGTGCAATATCGCCTATCTTCAGGCCCGTCGCTTCGGCACGCGCCTTGATCCACCCGTCCACCGCCGCGGCATCACCCGCCCAAGTTGATGCCGCCCATGCGGCGAAGGCTTCCAGCGCGGCGCGGCCGGGCGAACCCGCCGCGCCAACGTGTTTGGCCACCGCCGCCGCGTCGTGCGCAAGGTCCGCATCGGCCACGAGGGCAAACGCCACAACTTTGGGCAGGTCGGCGAACGTCTTGGTGCGCCCCTTGGCCATGCCGATGAGCGCGCTGCGCCGCGCATCATCCAGCGCCGCCCACTTCGCGCCAAACTCCTCCCGATGCTCACCAGCCCACGCCCGCACGCGGGCATCAAACTCACCGTCGCTCAACGCGGCCACATAGTCGCCATTGAAACTCAGCAGTTTCACACGGTCAAACTTGGCGCTCTGCTTGTGAATCCGCTCGATGGAGAACGAACTCGCCAGGTATGCCGCGTCAAACTTCTCCTTGTCCTTGCCGTCGGGCATCTTCTCGCCCGTGCTCCACCCCAGCAGCCCCAGAAAGTTCACGATCGCCTCGGGCATGTAGCCGCTGGCGCGATAGTCCCACACCTCGATCTCCGGCAGGTTCACATTGAACGGCGCCGCAAGGGCCTCCGCGGTCTCCACCTGGTCGCTGTCGCCCGCAAGAAACACGTTCACCGTCGCCACGTCCAGCCCGCACTTGGCGGCCACGTCCGCGGCCGAGAGTGGTGCGCCACCCGCCGCGGCCTTCGCCATCGCATCCTTCACCGCCTTGCGGGCCGCCTTGGCCTTGTCGCGCTTGCTCATTTTGCTGCCGTCAATGTTGCAGATCAGCGGCATGTGCGCGTACACCGGTGTACGGAACCGCGCGCCAGTCGTCCCCTTGCCGGCATCGCGGTCGTCCCTCAGTCGCGTCAGCGTCTCCTGCATGGCCACGTGCCGCGGCGTGTTGATCAGGTGCTCCTGCGCCCGCAGCACGTGCGTTACGCCCATCAGTTCGTCATCGATCACCACCGCAAAGTGATACGTCGGCAGGCCGTCGGCTTTGCGGATCACGAAGTCGTCCACCTCGCCTGCGGCAAACTTCACCTCGCCCAGCACCCGGTCCTGCACCGCAATGCCGTGGTCGGGCATCACAAACCGCACCACGTGCCGCTCGCCCCGGGCCCGCTCGATCCGTTCCGCTGGCCGCACGCCCGGCTTCACATCCGCCGGGCGCGGGTACTTGAACGTCGCCTTCTTCGCCGCGGCCTCCTTGCGGGCCTTGTCCAGTTCCTCCGTGGTCTCAAACGCCGGATACGCGCGGCCAATGTCAAACAGGTGCTCGATGTAGGCGTTGTAAATCTCTTTCCGCTGGGCCTGAAAGAACGGCCCCACTCCCCGCGCATCACCGCCGATGGTGCTGACTTGGTCCCTCGATCCCTCGATCCCCCGATCCCTTGCCTCCAGCACCGGCCCATCGTCCCACGCAATCCCCAACCACGCCAGGTCATCGAGAATCCCTCGGGCCGATTCATCGCTCGACCTCGCGGCATCCGTATCCTCGATGCGGATCATGAATCGCCCGCCCATCCGCCGGGCGTACGCCCAGCAGAACAGGGCCGAACGGGCACCGCCCACGTGCAGATGGCCGGTGGGGGAGGGAGCGAAGCGCGTAACCACATCCGCGGCGGGAGATGGGGTGGAAGGGGGGGCTGAGGGCATGGGGTCAAGAGTACGGGTCGTGGCGAGGCAGGCATCAGATCAGGCCCGCGAACCACATGCCCAAAACCGCGTGGGCCACGAAGATGATCGCCCCGCCCGCCAGCGCCGCCCGCGCCTGCACCGCCGCGGGCAGGCTCAAAAACTTCACCCGCCGCGCCAGCACCAGCCACAGCAGCGTGCCCATCAGCAGGCTCGCCCCGACCATCGAGAAGTACACGATCCACGGCCTGGACCCCGGCGGCGGGCCCGCCCGGATCAGAACCACCGTGATCACCAGCGCCACCACGCCATCAAACCCCAGGGCCATGCAGATGAACGCCACCAGCCCCGCCCACGGCAGCAGGCGCAGCCGCGGCGCTCGCACACCCAGCTCCAGATCGTGCCCGCACTCCGGGCAGCGTGCCACCACCAGCCCGCGCAGGCCGTATTGACACACCGGGCAGCGCTCCTCGTGCTCGGCCAGCCAGCGCACCAGCGTCGCGCAATCGGCTGTCGCTTGCGGCGTGGAGAGGCCGGGTTGGGGCGGTGAAGAATCTGTCATGGGCCGGCCCTTGTACTGTCGGCAGCGGGCGGGGTTCGCGCTGCCGCCTGTCTACCGCCAGCGCGACACGCGGGCAAACGACAGGGTCAACACCAACAACTCAGGCGCCCGCATGATTCGCAACCCGCGGCGGGCACGCCGCTTGCGCTCCCCTGGCTTGGCGATGTTCACCAACCGACGAAACCTTTACTGCTTCTACTATTTATATTCATCATGTAGAGAGAGAGAAGAGCATCCGCCCCTCACCACCAACACCCGCCCACCAGCCGTCCGCTCGCCCCCATGCCCGAACTCCCCGAGGTTGAGCACGTCCGCCGCACGTTGATCCCCCACTTGGTGGGTCAGCGGCTGGAATCGGTCCTGGTGCGGCGTGCGAGCGTGATCGAGGGGCCGCGCTCGCCGCATGCGTTGCTCGTCGGCGGCATCGTGGCCCGCATCGACCGCCGCGGCAAGCAACTGGCCCTCGTGGCCGCCGACGGCCGCGTCGTCTGCATTCACCTGGGCATGAGCGGCCAAGTGCTCTGTGAACCTCCCAACCGCCCATCGTCGCCGCGCGGGGAGGGGAAGCACGAAAACGACCCACATGTGCACATCATGTGGATAACCGCGGCGGGCACACGCATCCTCTTCCGCGACCCGCGGCGTTTCGGCGGCCTCTGGCCCCTGCCAGACGAGGCCGCGCTGACAGCGCGATGGAGCGCCCTGGGGCCCGATGCACTGCTCACCGACGCGCCCACACTCGCGGCCGCGCTCGCGGCGGCGCTGCGAGGCTCACGCCGGGCCGTGAAGGCCGCGCTGCTCGATCAGGCGGTGCTGGCGGGTGTGGGGAACATCTACGCAGACGAGGCCTGCCACATCGCCCGCATCCGGCCCGGGCGTGCCTCGCTGCGGATCACGCTCGCCGAGTCCACCCGCCTCGCGGAGGCGATCCGCACCGTGCTCGCACGAGCCGTGGTGGCCGGCGGCAGCACGCTGCGAGATTACGTGGATGCGGACGGCCGCGCGGGCACCTATCGCGCCCGGCACGCCGTCTACGGGCGCGGCCACCAACCCTGCCTGCGCTGCGGCAAATCTCTGCGTCAGACCACCATCGCGCAGCGCACGACGGTGCATTGCACCGCGTGCCAGCGTTAGAAATGACCACAAAGGCACAAAGGGCACAAAGGAAGGCCAAGGATTGGGACGCGGATGAACGTAGAGCCGGAAAGACTGGCCACAGATGCACACAGATGGGCACAGATCGGAAAAGCGGGCAAGGTCACGGGGTCATCAAGCCAGTCTGTGTCGATCTGTGTAAATCTGTGGCCGGAATTCTGCCTTCCTTTGTGCCCTCTGTGTCTTTGTGGTTCTCCGGCGTTTGCGGCTCTCCCGCCTCACCCCGGCGCCCGCAACTTATCCTCCAGCGTCCGCACCACGTTGGCGAACACCGTGTCGGTGTCGCGCCGCCCTTCAATGGTCCGCACCGCGTGCATCACGGTCGTGTGGTCGCGCCCGCCGAAGTACCCGCCGATCTCCTCCAGGCTGTAGCGCGTGTTCTTGCGGGCCAGGAACATGCACATCTGGCGGGGCAGGGCGATCGAGCGCTGCCGGCGCTTGCTCTGCAGTTCCGTCATCTTCACGCCGTAAAAATCCGTCACCGCGTTGATGATCGTCTGGATCTGAATCTTCGGTTCGGCCCTCTCGATCAGGTCGCCCCCCAGGGCCGCCCGGGCCAGGTCCATGTCGATCGGCCGGCCCTCCGTCATCGAGCGGGCCGAGAGTTGCGTGATCGCCCCCTCCAGTTCGCGGATATTGGTATCAATCCGCGCGGCCACAAGGCAGGCCACATCGTCCGGCAGCGTCAGACCCCGCAGCGCGGCCTTGTTCTTGAGAATCTCCACACGCGTCTCATAGCACGGCGGCGTGATGTTGCACACCAGGCCCCACTTGAACCGGCTCACCAGCCGGTCCTCCAGATCGGGAATCTCCTCGGGCGGAGCGTCGGAACTGAGCACGATCTGCTTGTGGCTCTGGTGCAGCGCGTTGAACGTGTGGAAGAACTCCTCCTGGGTGCGGTCGCGCTTGGCCAGAAAGTGGATGTCGTCGATCACCAGCACGTCCACGTGCCTGAACTTGTGCCGGAAGAGCGACATGGCCCCCGCCTGCACGGCCTCCATGAACTGCGTCATGAAGCCCTCGCAACTGGTGTAGTAAATCGCCGCCTCGGGCTGGCTCTGGCGGATCTTCAGGCAGATCGCCTGCAGAATGTGCGTCTTGCCCAGGCCCACATCCCCGTGAACAAAGTACGGGTTGTACGCCCGCCCCGGGTTCTGCCCCACCGCCAGGGCGGCGCTGTGCGCCAGCCGGTTGCCCGGCCCCACCACAAAGTGCTCAAAGCCATAGTCCGGGTTCAGCACCAGGCCGTCGTCGTGCAGGTGCGCCAGTTGGTCGGGCGTGGGCGCCCGCACCGGCATGGGCGACGCTGGCACCTCGGCCGCCGCGGCCGACATGCCCGCCGCCGTCAGTTCGCCCGGTGAGAGGGCCATGACCCCGCCCGCGACCGGCCCGACCGACGGCGCCACCACCGCCTCCGCCGCGGCCTTCTTCACGCCCGCAACGGCCTTCACGGCATCGTCGGGCCCGAAAAACCGCACAGAGACCAGCCGCCCCGAGACCGAGCGTGCCGCATCTGAGAACGGAGCCGCGCACTGCCGGTGCAAATACTCCCGGTGGCTCGACGAATGGGCCCGCAACCGCAGCACACCGCCGGCCACGCCCAACGGCTCGAGTTCCTCGAACCACTGCCGCCAGAGGTCGGTCGTGTTGACGGCCCGCAGGTGGGCCAGCATCGCGCTCCACAACTGGTCGTCATCGTCAGACGCTGACCCCGCGGCTTTGGAGGCGGCTCGAAGGCTTGCTGCCACAATCAATCCTCCGTTCGACCGCGCGAAGTGCTCACGCGGTCTGAAGCGGCTTGAAAGGTAGCGTAAGACGCGGGTCTGTCAACCCGCGTTGATCCCGATTTCTCCGCTTGACAAACCCCACGCTTCCGCGCAGCCCCGGTTCGTGCGAGCCGTCGCGGCTCGGGCACGCGCCCCCACTACCAGTCGTAGCGAACAGACTGATCGGGTGCCCCAAAGTATTTTTCGCCCACCTCAGGCCGCGCTGGGCGGCTTGGGCGCCGGCGGGGCCGGCGGCGCGCCGCCACCACCACTCCCGCCCGGGCCACGCGGGCCGAACATCCGCGTGCGCGGCGGCGGGCCGCCCAGCGCCCGCGACGGCCGCGGACTGCTAAAGCCGCCACCACCACCGCCAGGACCCGCTCCGGGCGGGCCGCTACGGAAACCGCCGCCCCCACCGCCGCCGGGCCTGCCGCCCGGCCTGCCGCCGCTAAAGCCCGGCCGGCCCATGAGTTGCGTGGGGTGCTCGCCCGCGTCCATCTGCTGCTGCTCGTAACGGGCCTTGTTGTACTTGTGATCGTTCATGATCTCGATCTTGGCCAGTTTGTCGCGCGGGATGCGTTTCTGCAGTTCCTCGCGGGCAAAGAGCATGTTCGTGCGCCGCGAAAGGTGCCCCAGCACCAGTTTCTGGCACTCCAGAACGCGGATCCACTCCACCACGTCGTTCAGGTGCAGGTGCATGCCGATCCGGGCACGGTCCTTGTGCTCGGGCTCGAAGAACGTACACTCGGAGATGATCACCTGGGCCTTGCGCACGTCCTCACGCACCATGTGCGGCCCCGGCCCCGTGTCCATCAGGTAGGCGATGAGCGGAATCTCGAGCGTGCGCGTGATCTGCTCCCCCCGCTCCTTCAACTCCATCAACTTCTCCTGCGGCAGGCCGATCAGGTCGGGCCGCAGTTTGGAGCGCCGCTCCAGCACCACATACCCGAACGTGGGCACCGTGTGCTCCACCGCGAACGCGCGCACAAAGATGTTGTTCTTCACCTCCACCAGCCCCTCGGGCTCGATGGGAATCAGGTTGAACGGCGTCTGCTGCCGCTCCAGATCAATGTACCCCTCCATCATCTTGCGGATCGCCGGCGCGGTGCGCGCATCGCAGATGATGTTGCCCGTGCCCATCCCCTGAAAGTGCCGCTGCGAGCAGTAATACGCCAGGGCCCCGATGTGGTCCATGTGGCCGTGGCTGACCGCCACGAACTTGCTCGTCAGCATCGGCCGCGGGCACACGCCCATGTCAAAGCCCAGGTCGAGCTCGGGCAGATGAAACGCCGTGGCCTCGCCAGCGATCGACGTGCCCACGATCCGGTACGGCGGGATGTAAAGAAACCCGAGCGACGACTCACGCGGCGGCGGCTTGGGAAGCATCGGGCAAATCTCCAGTGGCGGGGCGGTTGGCCCGGCCAGGCGAACGTTTCTGACGACTCTCCACCAGACCAGTCTATGCCGCCAGGCCCCCGCCGTGGCACCACCGCCCCCGCAAATCGCTCCAATATCAACCCCACGCCAACCAGGTTCGGCCAGAGTTCGCATACCCCACCAACCCGGCCACTGTGCATAATCCGTGTGTTGTTGGTGGGAAACACGCGATCATGCTGTCGGTTGATAGTTTTTGCCTGCCGCGGCACAACCACGCCCGCAAACCTCAGAACATCACCTGCATCTGGGCCTGAATCGCCACCGCGCCCTCGTCGGTGCTGCGCAAAATCCCTTGTCCGGTGCTCACCGTGTTGGCCCCGCTGATCGTTGACGGCACCAGCGTGGTTCCCGCGGCGTTGATCGTGGGCCGCAGCGCCACCACCGCGTTCAGTGTGAACTTGGCCGCGTGCCCGGCGAAGTAGTGGTTCCACCCGGCCGTGAAAAAATCCTGCCGGTCGTCCACAAAGCCGCGGTCGGAGTCGTAGAACGTGGCATCGTACCGCACGAACGCCTCATCACTCTTCCTGAAGCGGTAGCCCGCCTGCAGCAACAGGCCGTAATCGTCGGTCGACGCGGCCGCGATCTGGGGCGGGGTGTTGGGGCGGTGGGCGCTCACGCCCATGAACTGCGCGTAGAACGTCCACCCCGCGCCCTTGAGCATGGCATCGGCGGTGGAGCCCAAGAGCGTCGTATCGGCCTGCCCGCCTGCGCCCCGCGTGTTGCTCGAGCCTTGCACGTGGATCGCCCCGCCGAGGTTGAACACCCACGGCGAATCGGGCAGGCTGGTAAACTCGTTGAAGTCGTCGATCGTGCCTTTGGGCGACCAATCCACGCGCCCGGTGAAGGCGTAGTCGCTCTCGAGCGGGTTGGGCGCCCCCGCGCCCGTGGCAAAGTCGGTGTTGAGTGAGTTGAACCCGTCGGAAAAATCCATGAGCACGCGGTAGTCGGCCTTCTTCAGGCCCAGTTCCACGCCCTGGCTGCGCCCCTGGTTGAACGCCGCGGTGGCCTGCGAGCCCTCCACGGCCAGGCGCCGCACATCCTCCAGAGACTCCTCGCGCACGAACGGGAGTTTGTACTGCCCGCCCTTGATGAACCACCCGTCGCCGAGTTGGTAGGTGGCGTTCACATCGCGGAGGAAGAAGTTGCCGCCCGCGGCCGTGTCGGTGAACTCCCCTTGCACAATGTATGTGAGGTCGGGGTTCACCACGTGGCCCGCGAACCGCAGCCGTGTGCGCCGCACCTGAAACCCGCCCTCAAACTCGTTGTCGTTGCCGGCCACGCCGGTGGGCGCGCTGCCGTCGTCGCGGAGCGCGGCGATATAGCGGAGTTGCGTGTAGCCGCTGAAGACCATGCGGAAGCGGCCGTCGGCGCTGGCGAGGAAGAAGTTTTTGTCATGGCCGCCGGTTGCCGCGCCATCGGCCAGCAGGCTGCTGCGGGCCTGCGCAGCCGAGAGCATCTCACCCACCAGGGCGCGGACTTCGTCGGTGCTCACATCATCGCCCACATACGCGGCAAGCCCGGGCTGCGCCCCCCCCGCCGCGCTCGCCCGCGGCTCGGCCCCGCCGCCCGACGCGAAGCCCGTCGGCGGTGGCGGGGCGGTGTCGGCTCGAACGCGGGCCGCGATGGGGGCCGCGCCGACGATGAGCGTTGAACCAGCCAGCAGCGCCAACGACCAGGTCTTCATCATCTGTTCGCCCTTATCCAAACGGTGCGTGAAGAAGGGCGGAGATTACCCCGCACGCGGGGGGCCTCCACGCCTGATTGCGTAAAGACTTGGTCAAGACTGCCACGCCCCCTGCCCCACGACCGCCGGGGACCGGCGGACCACCCAAGGCCGCACGCGCCGAGGCTCCCCCGCCAAAACGAAAAACCGGCCGGACCCGATGGGGCCCGGCCGGTCGAGATGCAAGAAACGTGTCTGAATCAACCCCGGTCAGGCCCGTGCCCGACCGGCGTGAATCAGAACATGCACTGGAACTGCACGCGGACGGCGACGTTGGTGTCGTCGTTCGCGGGCAGCAGGCCCTGGGCCGTGCCCACGGCGCTGGCGCCGTTGGCGAAGAACGGTGCGAAGTTGTTCACACCGGCGATGCGGGGGTTGGCACCCAGGCCGGCGTTCTCGGTGGACTCGAGGCCGATGAT
>CAZNEU010000448.1:0-5650 GCA_964571915.1 uncultured Phycisphaeraceae bacterium | reverse complement strand
CAGTACGACCTCGCGGCCGAGTACAACGACGACTGCTCATTCAATCCTGACGACATCGGCGACTTCATCACGGACTACTTCTCCGGGCCATGCCCTTGAGTGCCCCGCCCTACGCCGCGTTCTCCAAATCTCCCCGCATCCCCGCCACGCCGTCGCGCGTCACGAAGAACAGGTCGTTGGTGATCGGGTACGGCAGCCGGCGATAGTCCTCGTTCACGCGGCCTGTGAGCCGCGCCACAAACGGCGCGGGCTTGGGCGAGAGGGCCACGAACATGTCGCGTGCGGGCGTGGCCACGAAAAAGTCGCCGCCCAGACGCGGGGCCAGTCGTTTGTAAAGCCCGCCCAGCAGCAGCCGCGCGGCGTCGTAGCCGTCCTGCTCCGCCACGATCACGGCCCGCCCGCCTTCCTTGCTCGTCACCACCTGCAGTTGCAGGTTGCCGCTGGTGCGTTCCAGGTTCTCCCGCGCGATCTCGTCGAGTTCATCGGCGCACACGTTCCAGCGCACCATCTGCTCGGTCGTCACGCTCACCGTCATCTGCGGCATGTCGATCACGAACACGATCGCCGTGTCGTTCACGAACGGCACGTGCGCCACCTGCTCGCGGCACAGGTGCGAGAAGATGGTCTCCGGCTGGATCCGCGGCATGATCCGCTCGCGCAGCATGTCAAACGACATGCCCGTGAGCGCGGTGGCCTCGCCGGAAAAGAGTTGGTCCAGGTAGTGCTCCACGATCTCGACGCCGCGGTCGGGGTCGTGGTTCACCAGGCGGAAGAGGTTCTCAAGGTCGAGCCTGCGCCCGTTCACGATGAGTTCGCGGGGGCCGGTGAGTTCGATCACGTAGTCCGGCTGCAACTGCTTGAGAAGCGTGGCCACCTGCTCCGCAAACGCTTCGGGTTCTTTGGGCATGCTGGCCATGGAAACAGCCTCCGTCCGACCGACAAGCGGCGGGCTGCACACGCACGAAGCGTTCGCTCGATGGACCCCCCACGAGCGTGCGAGCCGCGGCGAAAGAACCCCGCCGCAACTCCTCAATCGTCAAGTCGATACGCGGCGTGGATGCGGGTGTTCCGCAGAATCGATTACCGGCCAGCGCATCCGGCAAACTCTCCGTGATGCACACGCTTACATGGCGAGCGCGTGGCGCAGCGGCACCGCAACGAGCATCCTTTGCGCGTTTGCGGACGTGGCCAGGGGAGTTGACGGGTTGACGAGTTGACGAGCAGCCCGCTGCCTTGGGCCTCAGCCGTCGGCCCCTCGATCCCTCGATCCCTCGATCCCTCGATCCCTCGATCCCTCGATCCCTCGATCCCTCGATCCCTCGATCCCTCGATCCCCTCCCCTGCCCAAAAAGAAAACGAGGGCTGTGTGACCAGCCCACTTGGTCACGCAGGCCCTCGTTCCTTGGACACCAACGCGGTGCCCATAGACGCAAGCGGCGGCCAGGCTTTCGCCTCCCAACGGCCGCCCTGTTGTTCGAGCGACTCTGCGGGCGTTGCCGCGCGCCAGAGCCGCTTTTCCTGCCCCACCCCCACGGGCGTAAGACGAGTCCGAACCGGAGAGTCCCTGGATCACCCAACCCTTTGGCGTTTCACGGTTCTCGCAGGGTTCCATACCCTGCTGAGGCGATCCGCCCGTCTCGTGGAGCACACGATCTCTCAAACCAACCAGCGAGACGCACCCTGCCCTGAGGCTTCACTGGCTGCGTATGTCCGCAGCCACAATGGCCTATGGCAACCACCGTGCCAGCACCGAGAACCGCCCCGTTTGGCAACGGCAGTGCATGGTGTATCATGCCTCGCCAAAAATAGCGATATTTGGCAATGATTTCTGTTGCCAATGATTGGTTTTGTGTGTATTGTTGCCAGTAGCATTCATGTAGGCATATCAACCTACTTCATATGACGATGCCCCGTTTCACTCTGCTTCCCTAGCCCGGAGTCCTTCCCCGTGCTGCCCTTTCTCGCTTCGCTTGGCTGCGGAATCGTGTTCTGCGACGCGGATTGGCGCGCGGCCTGGGTGAACCCCTCCGCGTGCGATCTGCTCGGTGCCCCCGATGATGCACTGCGGGGCGAGCCCGTCTGGGCACGACTTCTCGGCGTGGACCTCGCACTGCAAGACTCCTCGGGCCTCGGCGGTGGCGAAGGGGGGGCGGTGCTGCGCGGCGTGCCCGTCTCGCGCAGCGATCGACCCGTGAGCGTGGACATCGTGGTGGGCATGGTTGACGAGCCTTTCGGCGATGAACTGGGCCGAGCGCTGGCCGCGGCCGAGCCGGCCCGCGTGAGCACCGATGCCCCCTCCCCTTCACCGGGTCCCATCCGCCGCTGCCTCACGCTGATCGATGCGTCGATGCGTGTGGGGGCGGAGACCGAGGCCGCCCGTCTGCGGGCCGCCCTGGCCGATTCCGAGCGTGCCCGCGCCAAGGTGGCCGCGCTGGAGGAGGAACGCTCCGCGGATGAAACGGCCGGTTACGAGATGGTGGGCACGTCGCCGGGCTTGGAAAGGGTTCGTGCCCAGGTGGCCCGCGTGGCCCCCACCGACACCACCGTGCTGATCCACGGCGAGACCGGCTCGGGCAAGGAACTGGTGGCCCGCTCCGTCCACGCGCACAGCAAGCGCAAGGGCCGGGCGTTCATCGCGGTGAACTGTGCCGCGCTGCCGGAGAGTTTGATCGAGTCGGAACTCTTCGGGCATGAAAAGGGGGCGTTCACCGGGGCCGACAAGCGACGCCTGGGCAAGTTTGAACTGGCCGACGGCGGCACGCTCTTTCTGGACGAGGTGGCCGAGATGCCCCTGCCCGCGCAGGCCAAACTGTTGCGCGTGATTCAGGAGGGCTCGCTGGAGCGGGTGGGCGGCGTGGAGACGGTGCGCGTGAACGTGCGGCTGCTCGCCGCCACGCACCGCGACCTGGCCCGTCAGGTGGAGCGGGGCCGCTTCCGCGAAGACCTTTTCTATCGGCTCAATGTGTTCCGCGTCGGCGTGCCCCCGCTGCGCGAGCGCGGGGAAGCCCTGCGCACGCTGGCGGAGCACCTGCACGAGCGCGTGGCCAAGCGCCTGGCGCGGGTTCCGTTGCCGATGAGTGATATGTCGCTGCGGCGAATCATGGCCTACCCGTGGCCGGGCAACGTGCGCGAGTTGTCCAACGCCGTGGAACGCGCCACGCTCCTGGCCGACGGCCCGCAACTGGAGATCGAACTCCCCGAAAGCCCGCTCACCGACCTGCCCGGGCGCGCCGGCGGAGGCGGTTCGGCCACCGGCGGGGCGGGCGCGGGCGGCAATCGTGGCGGCGCGGCGGCCGCCACACGCGATATTCTCCTCGACCTCTCCCTGGAACAACTCCAGCGGCTCCAGATCACGCACGCGCTCGAATCGTGCGGTTATCGCGTCTTCGGCCCCGGCGGCGCGGCCGAGCGCCTCGACATCAACCCCAATACGCTCCTGGCACGCATGGACAAGTACGGCATCCCGCGACCACGATTGATGAAGCGGTCACGAAGGGGCGGGTGACGCGGCGGTGCCACGATCATCCCATCGCTCTGGAGGGGATGATCGTGCTCTCACTCTGGAAACGCCCGTGCCGAACACGATCATCCGGCCAGAACGCCGGATGATCGTGGCACGATTCAACCCCGCCGCATCAGCCACCGCAACTCCGGCACGCGGAGCAGGAGTGCGCCGACGGTGAAGCCGGCGATACCCGCGGATGTGGCCGCGGCGAGGCGGAGCAGGCGGTCCCACCAGTGCTTCGGCTCGGGGAAGGCCCACAGCACCAGCGCACACACGGCCATCAGCACGGCCGTGGCAAGCACGACCCGCCCGGCACCGGCCCACGCGGCACGGTCTACTGGCGAATGCCCCCGCCGGTGCAGCAGGACGCTCAGGAGCACGCACTGCCCGATCGCGCACACGCTCGTGCCCCACGCCAGGCCGGCCTCGCGCAGGAACCAGATGAGTGTGCAGTTGAGCGCGAGGTTGATGACGACCATGCCCACCGACACGCGCATGGGCGTGCGCGTGTCGCCCAGGGCGTAGAACGCGCGCGTCAGCACGTGGTTGAGCGAATAGGCCCACACCGCGGGCGCGTAGCCCAGCAGCACGAGCGTGCATCGGGCCACGCCATCGGCAGAGAAGCCGGTCTTGCTGCCCGTTCCCGCGCCGAAGAGCACGTCGACCAGGTCCTCCCGCACCAGCACCAGGCCCACGCTGGCGGGCAGGCCGATGAACAGGGATAGGCGGATGCCGCGCCGGAGGGTGGAGCCGAAGGCCTCGGCATCTCCAGCGGCGCGGGCGAGAAGGGGGAACACGGCCGTGGCGACGGCGATGCCGAACACGCCCAGCGGGAACTGGTAGAGGCGCTGCATGGCCGAGAGGATGACGGCGGACTTTTCATCGAGCGGATACGCCTGGCCGAACAGGGTCGTCCCGAACCAGATCGGGTACATGGTGATCGCGGTGTCGATGAGCGCCGAGAGTTGCAGCGTGCCCAGCCCGATCAGCACCGGCGCAAAGCGGCTCAGCATCACGCGCCCGCTGGTGAACGCCGGGCGCACGTCTCGTGTCCAGCGCACGTGCGGCCGCAGCAGGAGCGCGAACCACGCGGCCTGCGTGAGGCCCGACACAACCGTCGCTGCGCCGATGATGTACGCCGGCCGCTCCTGCGCAACCTGATTCGTGAGCAGGAAGTAGAGGCCGAAGGCGATGATGAAGCCGTTGAGCACGAGCGGCCCCGTGGCCGAAGCGGCGAACCGGCCATGCACCTGCAGCATCCCTGCCAGGATCGCCACGATGCAGATGAAGGGCATGAACGGCAGCATCACCATGATGAGCCGCAGCGAGAGTGTTCGCTCGGCATCGTGGGGCAGCAGCAGCAGCAGGACGAGCAGCACGAGTTCGACCAGCACCGTGAGGATGCCCGTCGCCAGCCCGAGCGTGATCAGGGTGAGCGACGCGAGCCGGTCGGCAGCCGCGAGCCCTCCCCCGGCCCCTCCCCGGGGGAGGGGCGACACGTTGCCACCGACGGCGCGCGTGTACTCCGGGATGAACGCCGCGGAGAGCGCCCCCTCGCCGAAGAGGCGGCGGAAGAGGTTGGGGATAGCGAAAGCCGCGGCGAAGGCCGAACCGATGGCCGTGTCGCCGAAGATGCGGGCCACGATCACCTCGCGCACGAGACCGCCGATGCGCGACAGGAGCGTGGCCGAGAAGACGGCCCGCACGGCCCGCGCGAGCGTTGAGTGGTGTTCGTATTGTGCGTGATCGTGTTCGGGCACTGGGTCCCCAGGATCGGCTCAGCGGATGAACACCGCCCAGTTCAGGATCAGCACGGGCAGGAGAAACACGCACGCCAGCGCGAAGTACGCGAAGAAACTCGGCATCTTCACGCCCCGGGATTCGGCGATGGCCTTCACCATGAAGTTCGGGCCGTTGCCGATGTACGTCATTGCGCCAAAGAACACGGCCGATAGCGAGATCGCCTCCAGCAGCAGCACACCGTCCACCTGCACCGGCGGGCCCGTTCGCGGCGTCATGGTGAGCGTGCCCGAGATCAGCAGTTGGATGGCTTCGGGCGAGAGTTCACGCCCGAGCGAGCCGAGCGCCACCTGGAGGAACGAGAGGTAGGTGGGCGCGTTATCCAGCACCGCCGAGAGCACCCCG
>CAZNEU010000447.1:0-6284 GCA_964571915.1 uncultured Phycisphaeraceae bacterium | reverse complement strand
GGCCGTGCCGCTGTGCTTCATGCAGGGGGCGCTGGCGGGTCCGTTCATCACGCTCGCCACCGGGGCACAATATCACGGCAGCGTACACATGCTGCAGGTGCTGAGCGTGGCGATGGCGTTCGTGGTGATCTGGCCCTCCAGCCGGGCCCTCATGCAGGCGCAGGGGCGTTTCCGCATGTGCCTGGTGATGGCGGTGCTGCACGCGGCGGTGTACACCGTGGCCGCGCTGGTGGGGGCGTATGTTGGTCAGGGCGTGGCGGTGAGTTTGAGCGTGTGCGTCGCGTTCGTCGTTGTGGGCAGCATCGACCCGTGGGTGGCGCTGCGGCCGGTGGGGGGCACGCTGCGCCACGTGGTGGGCATGTCGCTGGTGCCGCTGGTGGTGAGCGCGCTGGGCATCGCCGGGCCGTACCTGCTCATCTCCAGCAGCACGTTCTTCCAGCAGCACCTGATCCTGCAGGCCGTGGCGGTGTCGATCGCGGGCGGCCTGGGGTGCCTGGTGCTCTACCGGCTGCTGGCACCGCGCGACCTGGCCGAAATCCTCGGCTTTGTCGCGGGCATCATCCGCACGCGCGTGCTGCGCAAGGGGTGATCGACAGCGAGGGTGATCGAGGGTGCCGAGCCTGGTATCTGAATGTCTGAATCTGGCTCTGCACGCCCCGACGGGGCGAGAACACGCACAGCCATGCAACAACCATGCGCCCCGACGGGGCGACGATGCCCGCACCCCTGCCTTTACCCCGGGCAGCCCTGGTAGTACGCCGTGATGTAGTCGCCCAGGTTGTCCGGGTTGGGGTCAAAGCACTGGCCCAGGCCGTCGGCGGTGAAGGCGGTTTTGTACCCCGCGTTGTAGGGCGGATCGTTGCCGGGGCAGGCAATGGCGTAGCCGCCCGGGCCGGGGATGTGCGGCACGGTGTAGTAATCGGTGATGAAGTCGCCGATGTCGTCGGGGTTGAGCGTGCCGTCGCCGTTGTACTCCACGGGGCAGGCGCTGGGCGCCGCCACCGTGCCCGTGATGTTGATGACCACCGTCGGGCTTTCCGTTGCGCCGGGGGCCGAGATCGTGAGGGTGCCGTTGAACGTGCCCGCGGTGGTCGTGTTGAGCGTGATGACGTGGGTGTTGCCGGCGGTGCCGGGATCGGTGCCGAAGAAGCCCGCGGGGCGCTTGGGGTAGGGGTTGCCGCGGCCGGGGATGGTGCCGGGGCCGGGCGTGGTGAAGTTGGCGGAGAGCGCCAGCGTGTAGTAGAGGCCGTTGATCCCTGCCGCGGTCCAGCGCGTGAAATCGGTGGGCGAGGTGCTCGCGGTGATGTTGCTGATGGTGATGGACTGCTGAGCAACCGAGCCCACATTCACCGTGCCGAAGTCGATGGCAGCGACGGAGGTGAAGACCTTGGGCGGCACCAGGAAGTTGGCGACGACGGGGAGGTGGCCGCCGCCGGTGGCGGTGTTGTAGAGGCTGGTGGCGATGGCGTTGCCGACGAAGGTGTTGCCGGGCGAGCCGGAGCGCGTGATCGCGGCGTTGTACGACGTGCCGTCGTTGCCCCAGGACCGGTAGGTGTGCTTGGGGTCGTTCCAGGTGGTGGTGCTGAAGGCGCTGGTCTGGTCGCCCTGATACTCGAGGCCGTGCAGGTCGATGAGGCCCGCGTTGGTCAGGATCGCGTCCAGCCGGTCGTCCATGGCGCTGCGCTGATCCTGGGTGTGAATCCAGCGGAACGCCACGTTGTTGTTCCAGGTGCCGGGCGTGGCGATGGGGTCGAAGAAGCGCCCGGTGTTGTTGGCCTGCGAGCCCACCAGTTCGGTCCAGTCCACCGCCGAAGAACTCTGGATGTTGAAGTCGCCCGCGACCACGGCGTGGTAGCCGGCGGGCTTGGCCGAGTTGGCCCCGTTGGTGTTCACGCCCTCGGCGTTGTCGCGGATGCGCTGGCACTCCAGCAGGCGGCGGCCCTGCGCGTTCTCGCCCGCGGGGCAGGCGGAGTTGGAGCCCTGGGCCTTGAGGTGGATGCTGTAGACGCTGAACGTGGCCGCGGCGGCGGTGTAGCCCAGCGGGCGGAAGTCGTAGCGGATGGTGTCGCGGGGCTGCTCGCAGAAGTTGCCGGTTACGCCCGCGGCGGTGATGGTCTGCCCCAGGAACTGGACGCGGCTGGTGCGGTAGAAGAAGGCCGAGTAGGTGTCGGTGTTGGTGGCACTCTTGAGGAACGTGGCCGCGGCCCAGTCGGCCGGGCTGGTGGCGATGCCGGGCGCGGGGGTGGTGGTGTTGAGCACGCCCAGGAACTGCGTGATGGCGGCCTGGCTGAAGAACTCGGTGGCGGGGAGCACGTCGGGGCTCATGCTCTGCCCGCCCATGGCCAGCCCAGAGTCGATGATGCCGTAGATGGAGCGGCGGAAGTCGAGGTTGCGCGTGTCGGGGTTGCTGGAGGAGTAGTTCGTAACGTTCCACGTACACATGCGCACCTGGGCGCCGGCCTGCCCCGCAGCGAGGGCGAGCAGGAGGGTCGGAACGATTCGGGCCGTGAGTCCGCGGGTGGTCATGGATGGTCCTTGGTCGTCTAGAACGGGTACTGGAAATAGGCGGTGATGTAGTCGCCCAGATCGTCGGGGTTGAGCGTGCGGTCGAGGTTGAAGTCGCAGTGGTCGCACACGGGTTCGTTCTGGGCGTCGAGTTGGAAGTAGTCGGTGATGTAGTCGCCCAGGTCGTCGGGGTTCACGACCCCGTCGATGTTGAAGTCGAGTTCTTCGGGCAGCACCGCCCGCCACGCCTGGGTGCGGCCCTGCGGGTCGAGCCCGTAGCCCACCACGATGCGCCCGTCGGCGGAGACCGCGTTGGCCCAGAAGAGCGACCAGCCGGCGGTGTCGATGCCGGCGGACGCGAGCGCGGCCTTGACGGCGACCGCGCCGCGGTAGGTCCACACCACCGCCTCGCCGTCGGCCGCGGGGTCGTTCGAGGTGGCGTAGCCGACGATGATGCGCCCGTCGGCGCTGGCGGAGCGGGCCCCGGAGTTGGGCACGGCGGGCGCCCCTGGCAGTTCGGGCAGGAGTTCGCCGCCGTACGCGCCCGTCCAGCGCACAGCGCGCTGGCCCCACGCACCCGCGGCGTATCCGCCCACGATGGTGGACCCGTCGCCGGAGATTCCCGAAGCGATGCTCAGGCCGGTCATGCCCGGCGGGTCGGGCAGCGACTGCATGGGCCCCGGGGAGGCCCACTTGAACGCGTGCGTGGCGCCGGTGAACGGGTTGAGCGATGCGCCAACGACGATGTTCCCGTTGGCCGATATGCCGCTGGCCTGGCTGGTGGTGGTGCCGGGCAGAAAGCCCAGGCCCGTCATGGTGCCGGTGAAGGGCGAGTTGCTGGAGACCACGTAGCGGAAGGCCTGATCGGTCTCGTTGCCGCTCACGATGGACTTGGCCACGCCCGCGAGGCGCAGGCCGTCGGCGCTGACGGCGAACGCGGTGGAGTTGTTCACGGCCCCGGGCAGGGCGCCCAGGCTCTTCCACTGCGGCTGGGGCAGGGCCTGGGTGTCGCAGCGAACGCCGACGTTGTAGAGGTTGATGCCGCCATCCACCTGCAAACTCTGGCCCGCCGCGTAACGCCCGTTGCCCGACACACCAAACACCGACGAGGCGTAGAAGTTCGTGTTCAGCGTGCCCAGCGGCGACATGGGACCGGTGCCCACGCGCCGCCACGCCTCGGTTCCCGGCTGCGAGACCCCCGAGATACTCTCGCCCACGATGGTGCTGCCGTCGGCGGAGATGCCCCACGCCACGCTCAGTTGCGGGAAGCCGTCGAGAAACCCCAGCCCGTCGAACGACACCGGCTGGGCACCGGCGGGCAGCGCGAACGCGCCCGCCGCGAGCGCGGCGATAGAGCGACAACAACCGCCGCGGCGCCGCCAAGGCGACACACGAACCATCCACAACCTCCAAACTCGGCTCGCACCCCACACCCCGGAGTGAACGAACGCCAGCGGCCCGCCCACCGGGCTGTGATGCGAACCCTTGAGTGTACCTCACGCCCGCGAGCACGGACCAGCGAAAGGGTCCGACTCACACCAACTTTCGGCCGCGCGGCCGCAAATAGGCACGCGCGATCGGTCTTTGTTCGTAACCCGAGACTTTCACCCTTCCGGGGTCTCAGCAGCCATTGTTGAAGTGGGTCATGAACTCGTCCGAGTCGGTGGAATCGACAAAGCAGTCGCCGTTGAAGTCGGCCTGGAAGCCGGGAGCGATGGTGCAACGGTCCGAGAAGCCGCCGGGGCCGGGTGTGAGGTTGTTGAAGGCGTGCTGGAACAGGCTGAGGTCCACGATGTCCACCACGCCGTCGCGGTTGAAATCGGCGGGGCAGAACGTCGGGCCGCAGGGCGTGTTGAAGGCCTCCTGGAAGGCGATGAGATCATCCGGATTGAGGTCGCAGTCGCCGTTGAAGTCGGCCCGGTAGCCCTGATCGAAGGGCGGGGGTGTGCCGGGGCAGGGCACGGCGTAGTTGCCGGGGCCGGGAATCTGGTTGAAGAAGGCGTTCTGGAACTGCTGCGCATCCTGGTTGTTGACCACACCGTCCTGGTTGAAATCGGCCGGGCAGAGGGGTGGCGGCGGCAGAAACCGCAGCGTGAAGATCGTGGGGCCCTGCCCGGGGTTCGAGGGCGTGACCTCGTCGATACGGGCTTCACCCAGCGGATCGTTGTGGAGCGAGAGCGTGAGCGTGCCGGTGATGGTGATGACCGTGCCGGCGGGGAAACTCGTGGGCGAAGCGACGACATTGTCGCTCGCCGTGATGGAGTAGGGCCCGCAGGACGTGACGATCGAGCCGAACGGCGAACTGGCGATCGACGGGCGCATGAAGCCGCTGGCGCCGCCGGGAATCACGTAATAGAACTCTGCCGCGAGGTCCATCCGCGCAAACCGCGCACCCACCGGGCACCCGCCCGCGGGCACCGGGTTGGGCGGCAGCGACCCGAGCAACGTCAGGCCCGCGCCGGCCAGGGCCGTGGGGCCGAGCATCGAGGTGAGTTCCCACGAGGCCTCGAACGAGATCGTCAGCGTGCTCGCCGTGCTCGCCAACACACTGGGGTTCTTGGCCTGGGTGAGGCTGGTGCCCGTGGCGAACACGATGCCCAGCGCGCTGGGCGTGCTGAGCGTGCCCAGCCCGGCCTTGGCCGTGGTGTTCGGACCGCCCGGAGAGACGATCATGGCACCCAGCGGCAACTGCAAGGGGGGCAAAGCCGCGCCCGCGCTGGTGTAGTTGGGCAGCGGCGAGATCACCGGCAGGGGCAGGCAGCCGGCGAAATAATCGGTGATGTAGTCGCCCAGGTTGTCGGGAAACGGCGGCGAGCACTGCACGCTCCCGTCCGACGTGTAGTTGCACTTGTATCCGTTGTCATACGGGCTGGCCTCGCTCGGGCACGGCTGCGCGTAGGCGCCAGGGCCGGAGATGGCCAGATCCGTGAAATAGTCCGTGATGAAGTCGCCCAGGTCGTCGGGGTTGAGCGTGTTATCCCCGTTGTACTCCACGCGGCAGCCCGCGTACGGACCCGTGGAGCGCACGGCCGGGGTCGTGCCCAGGTTGGAGGTGTGAAGGATGGACCCGGTGCTGTAGAGCACGGTCTGTCCGCCCGTCGGCGCGGCCGTGGCGAGCAGACCCAGCCCTGCGGTCAAAGCCAACATCTGATGACGGTACACCATGGCCGAACTCCGCAGGCGGGCGGCCCGAAGCCGGACGGTGTTTGGGCGCACGCCACACCCAGCATACCACAATGCCCCCGGAATGCGGGTAAGAAAACCGCCCTAATTTGGGGGAGGTGCCGTCAACACCCACCGTTGAACGCGGCGGTGAACGCGTCGGTGTCGGCCTGATCCACGAAGCAGTCGCCATTGAAGTCGGCCTGGAAGCCGGGGGCGATGGGGCAGCGGTCGGCGAAGCCGCCGGGGCCGGGGGTGAGGTTGGTGAAGGCGTCTTGGAAGAGCACCGAGTCGGTTCCATCGACGATGCCGTCGCGGTTGAAGTCCGCGGGGCAGAGCGCCACCAAACAGGGCGAGCCGTAGGCCGTGATGAAACTCCCCAGGTCGTCGGGGTTGAGTTGGCAGTTGCCGTCGAAATCGGCCTGGTAGCCTTGGTCGAAGGGCGGCGGCAGGCCCGGGCAGGGCACGGCGTAGCCGCCGGGGCCCGGAATCGCGCCGTAGAACGCGTTCTCGAACGCCGTCAGGTCGGCGGCGTTGACCACACCGTCGCGGTTGAAGTCTGCCGGGCAGACTTGGAATGCGAGTGCAAGAATGGTCTCGTCAACGCGGGCCTCATC
>CAZNEU010000446.1:0-10367 GCA_964571915.1 uncultured Phycisphaeraceae bacterium | reverse complement strand
AAGCCCTCGGCGCAGTTGAGGTTCCGGAGTACCTCGTTGCGTTCCTCGCGCGAGAGCGTCGCACGCGGGTCGATTTCCTCGACGCGGGCCTGCAGCCAGGCCCGCTGGACCGGATCCTGTATGTGCTGCGCCTGCGCCCCGATGGTGCCGCAGTGCTTCTGCTCCAGAAACGCCACCGTCGCCCGCAGCGACAATGCCGCGCCCGGGGGAAGGCCGTGCCCGCCCGCGGGCTTGTCCAGGTCCGCCGCGCCAAGCCCGTGCGACCCAAGTTCGAGCGACTCGGGGCGCGGGCGGGCACGCCCGAACGGGTCAAGCGCCGCCGCGAGGTGCCCGTCGCGCCGGTACGCCCCGATCAGGTTCGCCACGCCGACGAAGAAACGAAGTTCGCCCGACACCGGGCTCGCCGCACCGGGGGCCACGGCCGCGCCGGCATCGGGTGTCGCGGCGGGCGCCGGGTGAGAGGGCTGCGTCCGGACCGCGACACCAGTCATGGCCAGGTCAAAGCCCTGCAAAAACGCCCGCACATCCTCCGGCACGCTCGCCGGATCGCGCTGGAACCGGGCGTACTGGTCCTCGATATACGCGGCGTTCCAGCCGTTGACGGCGGGCGCGACGGCACGAAGAGAAGGGTTCATTCACAACACCGTGGGTGGGTCGCTGGTCGATCGGGCCGGGGTCCCGGCCGCCCCGCGGCAGCCGCTTGACCGTCCCGCCGCGCCTCTTCGCACGACGGGTACGCTCACGGGCCGATTGTAGACGCACGAACCATGCACTTGCCCGTCCTGCCCCGCCCGCCCCCCCCCCCCCCGCCCACCCCCCCCCCCGTTGGGGCCCCAATAGAGCGCGACCAGCAACCTCTCTGCCGGGGCGAGGTCCGCTTCTCGCCCCACGACCGGGCCCTGTACTCCACCGATGCCTCCATGTACCAGGTTCAGCCGCTGGGTGTGGTTGTGCCGGCGAGTGCCCAGGATGCCCGGGCCGTGATCGCCTTCCTCGGCGAACGCGGCATCCCCATGCTCCCCCGCGGCGGGGGCACCAGCCTTGCCGGCCAATGCACCGCCGAGGCCGTGGTGATCGACCTCTCGCCCCGCCTCCGCGGCATCGGCCCCGTGGAAGACCACGCCGGGCGACCGAGCGCGGCGGTCGAAGCGGGCGCGCCGATCGATGTGCTCAACGCCGAACTGGCCCGCCGAAACACCGGCCTCTTCTTCGCGCCAGACCCCGCAACCACCGCCCAATCCGTGATCGGCGGCAACATCGGTAACAACGCCGCGGGGGGGCGTTCAATCCTCTACGGCCGCACCAGCGAAAACCTGCTGGCGGTGGATGCCTGCCTCGCCAGCGGCGAGCGACTCTGGCTGCAACGCAGCGCGGGCAGTTTCAACGCCCGTGCGCGCTCGCTGGCCGTCGGCGTGGCGGCGGTCGTCCGCCGGCACGAAGCGCTGATCCGCGCGCGCTACCCGAAAACGCTCCGCCAGAACGCCGGCTACGGCCTGGACCGGATGCTGGCACAACTCGACTCCGGCCTTTCCCCCGCTGACCTCGACCTCGCCCAACTCGTCTGCGGCTCCGAGGGCACGCTCGCGTTCACACTCTCCGCACGTTTGCTGCTGCGGCCGATCCCCGCGGGCAAGGGCCTGGCCCTCCTCGCGTTCGCGTCGGTCGATGAGGCCATCGCGGCCGTCCAGCCCATCCTCGCCACAGGCCCCAGCGCCGTGGAACTCGTTGATGACGTGGTCATCGAAGCCGCCCGCAACAACCGCGAGTGTTCACCCTTCGTCGATGCCTTCCCGCGCCTCCCCGGCACCACGCGCGACCCCGCGGCCGTCCTCTATGTGGAATACCACGCCGCCTCCGCCAACGCGGTGCGAGATCGCTTCGCTGCACTCGGCCGCGCTGTGCCTCAGGGCACACCCATCCGCGAGTTGACCGCCGCCGCGGCCATGGCCGATGCCTGGAAACTCCGCAAGGCCGGCGAACCCCTCCTGCACGGCCTGCCGGGCGCGCGCAAGCCGCTCACCTTCGTCGAAGACAACGCCGTGCCCGTCGAACGCCTGGGCGAATTCGTCCGCCGCTTCCGGCAGATCGTGAAGCGCGAAGGCACCCGCGCGGCGTTCTGGGCCCACGCCTCCGTCGGTGTGCTCCACGTGCGCCCGATGCTCGACCCGCACAGCGGGGCCGACCTCGACCGGCTCCGCCGCATCGCGGTCGAAGTGGCCGACCTCGCACGCGACTGCGGCGGCGTGATGAGCGGCGAGCACGGCGACGGCCGCGTGCGCGGCCCCCTCCTCGAACGCTTCTTCGGGCCCGACCTCATGGGCGCTTTCCGCCAGATCAAGGCCCTCTTCGACCCGCACGGCCTGCTCAACCCCGGCAACATCGTCGGGGCCGGCCCGATCGAGTCCATCACGCAGCGCACACGCATCGACCCCGCCGCGCCCGGCGCGCCAACGCACCCCACCCCGCCTGTGCCGCCCATCGACACGTACTACGACTATTCGAACCAGACCGACTTCGCTCACGCCCTCGAAATGTGCAACGGCGCGGGCATCTGTCGCAAGGTCAGCGGCGGCACCATGTGCCCCTCCTATCGCGCCACGCTCGACGAGCGACACAGCACGCGCGGCCGCGCCAACGCCCTGCGACTGGCGGTTTCAGGCCAGGTCTCCTCCGACGGCACGACCCCGGCGTGGGCCGATCCCCCCACCATCGAAACGCTCGACCTCTGCCTCTCCTGCAAGGCCTGCAAGAGCGAGTGCCCCAGCAACGTCGATGTCGCCAAACTCAAGGCCGAGTACACGGCCCAGCGATACCGCCAGACCGGGCGAATCCCAGTGAAGGCGCGGCTGGTGGGGCACGTGCGCTGGCTCAACCGCATCGGCTCGCTCACGCCGCGCCTGGCAAACTGGGTGAACGCGCTGCCCCCCGTGCGTGCCGCCATCGGCGCGATCATGGGCGTCCATCCGGGGCGCTCGCTGCCCAAGTTCTCTCGCTCCCTGTTCCGGGCCCTTCCCCCCGCGCTTGGTGGGCCGTTTGGTGGGGCGGACGTCCCGTCCGCCGTTGCGAAGCCCAAAGTGGTGCTCTTCGGCGACTGCTTCACCGCCTACAACGAATCCGATATCGGCGTGGCCGCGGCACGACTGCTCACACGCCTCGGATACGACGTGGTGGCCGCGGATGCCGGCTGCTGCGGCCGCTCCATGATCTCCGTCGGCATGCTCGATGCCGCGATATCCACCATCGATGCCACGGTTGACCGCTTGAAGAATGCCGTCGACGACGCGAACGTACACGCCATTCTTTTCGTCGAACCTTCCTGCCTCAGCGCCGTGAAAGACGACTGGCTCTCGCTCCGCTGCCGCAGCGGCCCGGCCCTCCGCCAGCGCCTCGCGGCCAAGAGTTGGCTCGTTGAAGAGTTTGTCGATCGCGCGTGGGACACGCACCCGAACCAGGCACTGCTCGCCCGCGCTAGCGCGGCCACGCTCGCTCCCGCGGGGACGGACCAGCCCGTCCTCCTCCACGGCCACTGCCACCAGAAAGCCCTGTGGGGTGCTGAATCCAGCGCCCGCGCTCTTCGCCGCATCCTGGGGCCGCGCCTCCGCGTGCTCGACACGGGCTGCTGCGGCATGGCCGGTTCCTTCGGCTACGACCGCGACAAGTTCGATGTCTCCATGCGCATCGCTCGCCTCCCCGCTCACGAGGGCGGCCTCATGCCGCGGGTGGACGCGGAGCCAACCGCCACCGTGTGCGCCCCCGGCACATCGTGCCGCCACCAGATCAAGGATGCCACCGGCGGCACGCGGGCCGCGCTGCACCCCATCGAGTTGCTCGAACGCTTGATCCGTTAGCCCGCCTGCCATCGCACAGGCCGCCCAATGAGGCCGCGGCGCAAGCCGCGGCTTTGTCGCTACGGGCCCGCGCACGAAAAGGCCCGGGCTCGCGCTCGGGCCTCATTGTGCATGCACCAGTGCCGAGTGCCTGATGCCCAGTGCCTTCTCGTCTCAATACCGATAGTGATCGGGCTTGTACGGCCCATCCAGCGGCACGTTCAGATACGCCGCCTGCGCGGGCGACAGCCGCGTGAGCCGCACGCCCAACTTGTCAAGGTGCAGGCGGGCCACCTCCTCGTCCAGTTTCTTGGGCAGGATGTACACCTTCTTCTCGGTGTACTTCACGCCCGAGAGCGTCGGCTTGTTGTTGGCGCTCATCCACAGGTCCAACTGCGCGATCGTCTGGTTCGTGAAACTCGAACTCATCACGAAACTCGGGTGGCCCGTGGCGCACCCAAGGTTCATCAGGCGGCCCTCGGCCAGCACGAGAATGCTCTTCTCGCCCTTGGTGCCCTGAGCGAACACAAACTCGTCGTACTGGGCCTTGATGTTCACGCGCGCCACGTCCTTGGCCTTGAACAGCCCGGCCATGTCGATCTCGTTGTCAAAGTGCCCGATGTTCGCCACGATCGCCTTGTCCTTCATCTTGCGCATGTGCTCGGTCGTCAGCACGTCCTTGTTGCCCGTGCACGTGATGAAGATGTCCGCCGTCTCCAGCACATCCTCCAGCACCGCCACCTGGTACCCCTCCATCGCCGCCTGCAGGGCGTTGATGGGGTCGATCTCCGTCACGATCACGCGGCAGCCCTGGCCCCGCAGACTCTGGGCCGAGCCCTTGCCCACGTCGCCGTAGCCCAGCACCACCGCCACCTTGCCGCCCAGCATCACGTCCGTCGCGCGGTTCAGGCCGTCCACCAGCGAGTGGCGGCAGCCGTACAGGTTGTCGAACTTGCTCTTGGTGGCCGAGTCGTTCACGTTGATCGCGGGGAAGCGCAACTCCCCCTTCTTCTGCATCTCGTACAAACGGTGTACGCCCGTGGTGGTCTCTTCGCTCACCCCTTTGATCGCCTTCGCCACCGCCGTGAAGCGGCCCGGGCTCTTCACCTGCTCCTCACGAAGCAGGTCGAGGATCACGCCCCACTCCTCGGGGTCGTTCTTCTCATCAAACACCGGCACCCTGCCCGCCGCCTCATACTCCGCGCCCTTGTGGACCAGCAGCGTGATGTCGCCGCCGTCGTCCAGCAGCATGTTGGGGCCGCCGCCATCGGGCCAGCGCATCGCCACGTTCGTACACCACCAATACTCCGGCAGCGTCTCGCCTTTCCACGCGAACACACTCACACCCTTGGGGTCGGCGATCGTGCCGCCCTTGTGCTGGCCGATCACCACCGCCGCGGCGGCCGAGTCCTGCGTGCTGAAGATGTTGCAGCTCACCCAGCGCACGTCCGCGCCGAGTTCCACCAGGGTCTCGATCAGCACGGCCGTCTGCACGGTCATGTGCAGCGAGCCGAGAATGCGAGCGCCAGCCAGGGGCTTCTGGCCCTTGTACCGCTCGCGCAGGGCCATCAGGCCGGGCATCTCGTGCTCGGCCAGGCGCAGTTCCTTGCGGCCGAAATCGGCCAACGACAGATCCGCGACCTTGTAGTCAAGGCCGTTCTTGGCCTTGTCAACGGTGGGGAAGGACACCTTCGAGGGACGCACGGCGACGGAAGCGGTTGTCATTTTCGGGAACTCCAGCACAGGGGGAGGGACTTCAGACGCCAGACGCGAGACTTCAGTCTCGCAACTCGCGCACACACAGATCAATCAACGGCCTTGCGAAAATGCGCGGCCAGACCAACAAGCATCTTGCGAACCTCGCTCACGCGGGCCTCGAGGTCTACGTACATCGGCTCGGGAACGTACCCGAGGTCGCGGGCCAGCAGAAGGGCATATTCAACCTCACAGGATGACGCGATTGCGATCTGTGTCGCGTTCGCCCGCGCCTTATCGGTCGCGTAGCCGCCGCCCTCCGCCAGGTTCAGCCCGATGGACGCGCACGCCCTCCGAAGCTGGCTTGTGAGGCCGTACATCTCGTCCTTGGGGAACGCACGCGTAAGTCGATACACATCAAGGGTGAGCGCGTGCGCCCGCTGCCACACCTTGAGGTCGCGGAAGTTCTGCACCCTAGCCCTCCCCCCCCGCGCCCTTGCGCGGCTCACGCCCGGGTTGCGGAGCCTGAAGTCTCGCGTCTGGCGTCTGGCGTCCGCCCCGCGGCTTGAACGCGGTGCATGCGAACAGCCCCGGCCCCTTCGCGTCCGACTCGCTCGGCAGCACCGTTACGCGCGGCCGCTCCAGCCCCGCCGCGTTCATCCACCGGATCATCTCCGGCACGCCAAAGCCCTGCCAGCGGTGGCCCATCGTGTGCCGGTACACGTCCCGGTTGTGCGCCACCATGTCCACCACCAGCGCCACGCCGCCCTCCCGAAGAATGCGGGCCATCTCGCCAATGGCCTTGGCGGGGTCGGGCAGGTGGTGCAGCACCAGCACGCACACCGCGGCATCCACGCTCCCCGTCTCGATCGGCAGCGCTTCCAGATCGCCCCGCAGGAAATCAACCTTGTCGATCCCCTTCAACCGCTTCTTCGCGGCGGCCAGCATCGCCTCGCTCTGGTCAACCGCCAGCACTCGCTTCACCACAGGCACCAGCAGTTCCGCCGCGTTCCCGGTGCCGCACCCCAGATCAGCCACCACCCAGTGCTCCGGCAGCAGCGTGAGCATGCTGTGCACGGTGAACGCCTGCCCGAAGAGTTCGCCGCGAACCCCGTCCCACTCGCCCGCCACGCGCCCGAAGAAACTCTGCGTGTCCGTCCGCCGGTCGTTCAGCACCGCCGCCAGTCGCCGCTGGTCCTCCGCGAGTTCGGGAGGCTGCTCGGCCTCAAACTGCTCCCGCACGGTCAACCAGAGCGTGCGGCAGTCCATCGGCAGGTCATCCAGCACCAGCCGGTAGTGCGTGGCCGTGCCCTCGTTCCGCTTGGCCAGCCAAGACCGCCCGGGCCGATCCGTGGGCAGGTCGGCCAGCACCTTCAGGTGGCGGCTCACGGTCGACTGGGGGAGTTGCACAACCTTGGCAAGTTCGCCGACGCTCAGTTCTTCACGCTCCAGCAGCCGCAGCGTGCGCAGCCTCACAGGGTCGCCCAGCGCGGCGAGCCTGTCCATCAACTGGTTGGGCTGGGCTGTTTGCTTCATCCGTATATCCGGATATATGGTATGAACCGACCCGTTGCAGTCAAGCGCTGCGAACGCCACAACCGAGAAAACGCGACAAGCACGGGAAAATCAGCCCGCGCGGCGGAATAACAAGGTACATGCCAAAATCGGTGGTATCGTGAAGATCGTGCGAAGGTCCGCCGCTTGGCCCCCTGTGGCTCTTGCTGGCATGTGGAAAGAGAGAAGGAGTGAATGATGATGGCATTCCGCAAGTTCAGAGGAACACTCGCGCTCGCAGCCGCGCTGCTGCTGGCCCCCGCAGCCGTGGGCGGCCCGCCCGACCTTGAAGGCATCGGCGGCGATGCCGACCGCAACACCAACGTGGACATCCTCTTCGAGAAGAAGGACGGCACCAAGGTCAAGCAGATGGCCAAGACCTCCGACAAGAAAGACCCGATCACGCAGAAGTACGAGTGGGAGTACGTGCTCCCCCCGGGGACGAAACTCAGCGACTTCAAGTCCATCCTCGTCACGTCGCAGGTCAAGGGTAAGAAAGAGACGGTTGACTACGCCCCACCGGACTTTCCGGTCAACCCTTTCACCGGGCAGCAGTTCAAGTTGCCGCTCATCACACCGCCGGGCGACTTCCCGCCCCACATCCTGATCTTCACGCCCGATGTGCTCGGCCTGCTCGAGTTCGGCCCCACCTACACGCTCGACTCGATGGTGTCCGTCGCCGACGGCCTCCTCCCCGGCAACCCCTACCTCATCATCAAGGATGCAAGTTCACTCCCGGACGACATCGAGGCGCTGTTCGATGCCCTCGCCGTCCCGGGTGCCCTCGCGGCACTTCCGAACTACTCCGGCCCTGCCACTGTCGAAGGCTTCCACCGCATCCCCTCGCCTTCCGCGATGGGGTTGGCCGCGGCAGGAACGCTCTTGGCCGCGCGTCGTCGTCGTTCCTGACCACCGCGGGGCCGCAACGTGCGTTACTGGCTCGATGCTTCTTCCGGGATCCGTCCCGCCCACTTGGGCCCTTCGCTGATCCCCAGTTTCCTCAAGCGCTCCAGCGTGCCCGTGCCGCGCGGGGCCAGGTGATACGCGGCTTGCAACCGCCGCACCGCGTTGGGCCGGTCGCCGATGGCAAGGTAGTAATCGCACAGGGCCAGTTGCGGTTCGGGGTTCTTGCCCTTGTCCACGCGGGCGGCCGTGAGGAACGCCGTGTGCGCGCTGTCCGTATCACCCATCGCCAGCGAGTACCGACCCAGGCGCATGTGGTCGTGTACCGTGCCGCGGTCCACCGCGTTGGTCCGCAGCAGCCGGTACAACTCATCAAACTGCTTGGACTGCACCATGGCCTCGCTGAGCAGGTCCACAGTCTCCTCGTTTCCCGGCCGCTGCGAATACGCGATCCGCAGTTCGCTGGCCGCCTCGCGGGGCTTGCCCGCTTTCAGCAGCGCCTTCCCCAGGCTCGTCCGCACCGTCGGCTCGCCCGGGCGGCCGTCAAGGTAGTTGTTGTAATAGACAATCGCGTCCTCGTACTGCTGCCCCAGCAGAGCGTCGTCACCCTTCAGGCGGTTGTTGGTCAGTTCTCCCTGCTGGCAGCCGCCCGCGAGGGCGCCCAGCAGCGTGAGCGCGGTGGCCATCAGGGGAAAAACGCGGCAGTGTTGGCGGGGCGTGGTCATGAGCGGGTCCTTGCAGGCGTGCGATCGTCCGCGCAATGGTATCGGCTACCCTCACCCGGGAAGGCCGCTTCATGCACGGGCGGTCTCTCAGTTTCCTGGGTACCCCGGCTCTCCGAGCCGGTCTTTTCCTCAAACTGAGACACTGCCCATGCACGCCATGGTCCTCCTCCAGCACGACCTGCCCAACGGCACCAGCCACATCGACTGGCTCATCGACCGCCACCCGCTCGCCGCCGATTCGCGTCCGCCCCCCCGCGATCAGAACGAGCACTCCCTCCTCACCCTCCGCTGCGCCCTGCGCCCGGACGACCCCGCCGCCGCGCCCGGCCCCGCCGAACTCCTGGGCGACCATCGCCGCCGCTACCTCCGCTTCGAGGGCCACATCGGCCCCGCCAAAGGGAGCGTTCACCGCCTCGCCGCCGGCTCCGCGCGGCTCACTTTCGCGCCCGACCATTTCACGATCGAGGGGGGCTTTGACACCCAGAACGCCACCCCGCGCACCGACTACCTCTGGCTCTGCCGCGTCCAAGGCTCGCGCATCCTGCTCCACCGCACGCCAACGTCCCGGGCGTGACTCGAACACGCAACCTGCGGTTCCGAAGACCGCAGCTCTATCCAGTTGAGCTACCGGGACCATCGCGGCACAACATAGGCCCGCGCTTCCTACGCTGCCCCGCCGCCGCGCATGGTCCGTCTCACACGCACAGTCCGCTTCGCCGTCAACACCCCCGCGCCGGGCGCGCCCGGGCACGCCCACGCGCCCAACGGCTACGCCGGCGTCCCCGCCATGCGCGGCCTGGGCCGCCACTACGAACTCGACGTCGCCTGCCTGGGCCACATCGACCCGCGCACGGGGTACTTCCTCAACATCAAGGACATCGACGCGGCCACCCGCGCCACGGCCATCCCCATCATCGCGCGGGCCTGCCAGGCCGCTCCCGAGTCCGATCCGGCCTCGGTCCTCGCCTCGTGCTGGCCGCCACTCTCGGCCGCGCTCGCCAACGCTCTTCAATCAGTCCGCTGGCGCCTGAGCCCAACCTATTCTGTCGAAGTGACCGCCCGCCCCACCACGCCCCCCGCCCCTCCCGGCGCCCCCACAAGCGCGCTGCTCCGCCAGCGGTTTGAGTTCGCCGCGTCGCATCGCCTGCACGCCGCGGGCATGACTGATGAAGACAACCGCCGCTGCTTCGGCAAGTGCAACCACCCGTCGGGCCACGGCCACAACTACGTGATCGAGCCCAGTGTGGCCGTGCCCGTCGGACCCGCCTGCCTGGACCTGGTGCAACTCGAGGCCCTGGTGCTCCGGCACATCATCGACCGCTTCGACCACAAGAACCTCAACACCGACACGGCCGAGTTCGCCACCGCCACGGGCCTCAACCCCTCGGTTGAGAACATCGCCAAGGTCTGCTTCGACCTGCTCGCCGGCCCGATCAGCGCGGCCGGTGCGGGAGTACGCCTGCGCAGCGTCACCGTGTGGGAGACCGAGAAAACCAGTTGCACCTATCCGGCCGATGCCTGAGGGCACCGCCTACCTGGGCACGATGCTGAAGTTGGGCTTGGACGCGCCATCCTCCATCGCCCCCGCGTCCTCAGCCTCTTCACCGTGCTCATGGTCGCCCTTCATCTCCTGGGCCTTGAGTGCAATCGCCGTGGCGACAGC
>CAZNEU010000445.1:0-8736 GCA_964571915.1 uncultured Phycisphaeraceae bacterium | reverse complement strand
GCCTGGTGCTCGGGCGGGCGTTTCTGGACGGGTGGCGCGGCGTGGTGGTGTGCATCGCCATCGCGGTAACCACCGCCGTCAAGCACGCGCTCATCATCGAGCACGCGCGGCGCGACGACGAACCATGAGCACTCATCAAGCGGACCTGAACCTGCTGCTGGCGCTCACGCCGATTCCCACCGCCGCGGGACGCGAGCAGGGCGTGATCGCGTTCATTGAAGCATGGGCGGCGGCCCGGCCGGACCTGCGGCTGAGCCGCGACCGGGCGGGGAACATCACGATCGGGTTTGTGCCCGGTGAGAAGAAACGCGAGGGGAAGGGCTCCGCGAAGGCGAAGAAGGCGCGATCGGTTCGGCCGCTCTACATCACGGCCCACCTCGACCATCCGGCGTTCGTGGTGGAGCGCGTGTTGGCGCCGGAGACGGTCGAGGTCTCGTTCCGCGGCGGCGTGAGCGATGTGTTCTTCAAGGATGCGCCGATCACGCTGCACACCAGCGCGGGCCCGCTGGCGGCCACGCTCACGGGCGAGTGCGGTTCGTCGGCCCTGGGCAAGCACTACACGGCGGAGGTGGATGAGGGCGGGGATGGCGGACAGGATGTCCGCCCCACTAATACCCAGGCCCTGCGCCCGGGCGATATCGGCACGTGGCGGTTGCCGCCGGCGCACATTGATGAGGCGGGGCTGCTGCACACGCCCGCGTGCGACGACCTGGCCGCGGCCGCGGCCGCGCTGTGCGCGCTGGACCGGATGCGCGCGGCGCGGGCGAGCGGCATGAAGGGCGCTGCGGGGTTTGAGCACGTGCGCCTGTTGTTCACGCGCGCTGAGGAGATCGGTTTTCTTGGCGCGATCGCGGCAGTGCGCTTGAAGACCATTCCGAAGAGCGCGGTGGTGATTGCGCTGGAGAACAGCCGCGCGTTCGCGGAAAGCCCGATCGGCGGCGGGCCGATCGTGCGTGTGGGCGACCGGCTGAGCATTTTTACGCCGTGGGTAACGGCGGCGTGCGCGGCCCGAGCCGAGGAAGTGTTTGGCGGTGCCAGCACGCCGACAGCGCAGCAGACGGCCCGCGATGCGGCCGCGCGGCCCTGGCAGCGCAAACTCATGGCGGGCGGGGCGTGCGAGGCGAGCGTCTTCTGCCACGCGGGCTATGACGCGACGTGCATCTGCCTGCCCCTGGGCAACTACCACAACATGACCAACCTGGAACTGCATCAGGCGGGGACGTATGACGCGGCCAAGATGGGCCCGGCCCGGTGCGGCCCGGAGATGATCCACACGAAGGATTTTCTGGGGTTGGTGGACCTGCTTGTGGCGCTGGGGGAGCGCCTGCCGCGCCCGGAGGAGCAGGCGTTCGGGAAGCGGTTGCAGAAGTTATACAGGGAGAAGGGGTTTGTGCTGGCAGAAAGCGGGCATCAGGCGCGAGACGCCAGATGCCAGGCTTCAGGCGTGAAAGACGGTCGGCGGGGTGAATCCGGGAGAATCGCCGCCTCGAATGGATAGGCGGGGCCTGGGGGCCTCGTTTGGAGACAAGCAATGACTCGCGCAGGCATAATCGTTCTGTTGGCCGGGTTGGGCGTGGTTGGTCTGGCATCGGCCGCGGCGGATGCCGGAACGTCGTTTTCGTTCTCGATCAGCAGCGGGTTTGGCGGGCACGGGGTCCACCGCGGCTACTCGGGCTATGACGGGGGGCATTCCGCACCGCACCACGGGCCGACGTACTACGGCGGGCCGCGGTACTACCACCCTGCGCCGCGTGTGTACTGCCCGCCCCCCCCCGTGGTGTATGTGTGCCCGCCGCCCGTGTATCCGTCGTACGGGTATTCGTCGTACAACCAGTACCACTCGGGGATCACGTTCGGGTACTCCGATCGCGACGACCGCCGCCGGAGCGGCCGCGACAACCGGAGCGACCTGCGCTTCGGCTCCGCTTTCCAGAGCGGCAGCACCACGGAACCGGCGCGTCGGGATGTTCAGCGGGCTGACGAACCGAGCAGCCCCGCAACCACGACCACGCAGTGGGCCAGGCCCGAAGCGGCGCGGCTGCCGACCATGGCGGGCTTGCCGGCGCTCGCACGCCCCGGCACCATCGGGATGGGCGGCACGAGCACGAGTTGGGCCGGCGCGGCCCCGGGCCACGCTCGCGTTGCCGCGACCGGCAGCAACCGTGGCGGGTCGAGCGCGGTGATGCGTTCGCTGGCTCAGAACGCGGCCCCCGCAGCCCAGATTCAACCGAGTGCGCCGGTGCGCTATGTGGCCAGCACGCTGGCGGTGCCGCCGGCCAAGGGCGTGGCCCCGGCCGCGCCGGTGCAGGTGAGCAAGCCCGCGGTCCAGACGGCCCAGCCGACGCGGCTGGTTGCGGCACATCAGGGCAGAACCCCACGCTGATGCTCGGGGCTCGTTGAGTCGGTGCGTGTCGCTACCATCGCCCCGCGATGGTCGTTCTCAAAGGAATCGCGGTCTCGCCGGGCATCGTCGTGGGCGAGGTGTTCGTGCTGGAGAACGAGCGGCGGCGGATTGCGCGCCGCACCGTGCCCGCGGCCCGGGTGCAGGAAGAGCACACCCGCCTGGACGCGGCCCTGTCGGCCTCGATCACGGAACTGGCGGCGGTGCGGCAGCGCACGGCGGTGGAACTGGGCGAAGAGGCCGCGAAGATCTTCGCGTTCCACCTGGGCATGTTGGCCGACCGCGCGCTCACCAAGCCGATGCACGATCTTGTCGAGCGCGAGGCCGTGACGGCGGAGTTTGCCGCGTGGACGGGGTTCGCGATGCTGGTGGACCGGTTCGCGGCGATGGCGGACGCGACGTTCCGCACGAAAGTGGATGATGTCCACGACCTGTCGGCCCGGGTGCTGCGGCACCTGATCGGTGAACATTCATCGCGGCTGAGTTCGCTCACGCACCGGGCGGTGGTGTTTGCGCGGGACTTGACCCCTTCGCAAGCGGCGGCGTTCAACCGGAGCCACGTGCTGGGGTTTGTGACCGAGGCGGGCGGGCGGACCGGGCACACGGGCATTTTCGCGCGGGCTTTGGGCATACCCGCGGTCGTGGGGTGCGCCAAGGCGGCGGACGCGGCGATCGACGGCGCGACGGTGATCGTGGACGGCGATGAGGGGTTGGTGATCCTCGACCCCGATCAGGTTCACCTGAAGCGCTACCAGCGCCGGGTTGAGCAGAAGGCGCTGTACCAACTGAGTCTGAACGAACTGGTGCAACTGCCGACGGTAACGCTGGACGGGATGCCCATCGAGTTGCTGGGCAACATCGAGTTTCCGGGGGAGATTCCCGGCGTGATCGCTTCGGGGGGCGTGGGGATCGGCCTGTACCGGACTGAGTTTCTGTACCTCGCCAGCGACTTTGAGCCCAGCGAGGAGGACCACTACCACGCCTACTCGGAGTGTGTGCGGCTGCTGGAGGGCCGCCCGCTGACGATCCGCACGCTGGACCTGGGGGCGGACAAGTACACACAGGACCGAGCCGACGACCCGGAACGGAATCCGTTTCTGGGGCTGCGGTCGATCCGGTACTGCCTCAGAAATCTGGACCTGTTCCGGAGGCAGTTGCGGGCGATTCTGCGGGCCGCGGCGAGGGCGCCGGGAACGGTGAGGGTGATGTTCCCGCTCATCACGACGCACGACGAGTTCCGGCGGGCCAAGTTCCTGCTCAACGACGTGGCGGAGGACCTGGCGGAGCACGGGATTGCGCACGATCCGCTCGTGAAGGTGGGGATGATGGTGGAGGTGCCTTCGGCGGCGATTCTGGCGGAGCAGTTCGCCCAGCAGGTGGATTTTTTCAGCATCGGGACCAACGACCTGGTGCAATACACGCTGGCGGTGGACCGGACGAACCAGAGCGTGGCGGACCTGTTCAACCCGCACCACCCGGCGGTGACGTTCCTGATCGACCGGACGATTCACGCGGCCCGGCTGAGCAAGATTCCCGTGAGTTGCTGCGGGGAATCGGCCGGGGAGGCCGAACACGCCCTGTTGCTATTAGGGCTTGGGCTGCGTAGCCTCTCCGCGACAGGAAGTTCACTGCCGGGCCTCAAAAGGTTGGTCCGCAGTGTGTCGATAGAGCATTGCGAGCGGGTGGCCCGAAAGGCCGCCGGCATCGATTCTGACGTTGCGGTCACCGCGTATCTGCGGGACGCGACCAGGAAAATCATCCCCGAGGCCTCTGGCGGACGTTCCGCCGAGGACTAGCCCGGGAGCCTCGCGAGGGCCGGCCCACTGTGGGCCAGCGTGCTGAGGCGTGCGGGCGAAAAACCTTGGGCCAAGACTTATCGGCGCCGCCCAATGGGGCGTGTGCCGCGCAGCGACCCCGTGGCGAGCGGGTCGGATCGGGGGGCCAGCAGGCCCTTCGCTTGCGGAGAGGTTTGCGGGCCGATTCCGGCCCGCCCTCGGGCACTTCATGCCCTGTATCTCCGCACCCGTTCCCGCACGCCCGCACGCATGATCCGCACGCTCCCGCCGCGCACGTTGTGGCGGCGACCGGCACGGATTGATCCCGGGTTGTTCGCACGGCACCACCCAGCCCGACCACAGGGCGCGGCACCGCAACACCAGGCACCCGTCGCCACGGCGACCGCGCGTGCCAGATTTGAAAGCATCCATGTCCAGCAAGCATCAACTGATCATCAACTACCTCCCCGGCGAGGAGTGCCGCGTGGCCGTCATGATGGACGGCAAACTCGACGAGTTTCACTCGGAACGGGCCGACAACGTTTCGCACGTCGGAAACATTTATGTGGGTCGCGTCACGAACGTGGAGCCGGCGATCTCGGCGGCGTTCGTGGACTTCGGCCTGAACGCGGGCGGTTTTCTGCACGTGTCGGACCTGCACCCGCGGTATTTTCCCGGCGACAGCGACGCCACGGAGCGCGTGGGGAAGAAGACGCCGCGCCGTGAACGGCCGCCGATCCAGGAGTGCCTGAAGCGCGGGCAGGAGATCATCGTGCAGGTGCTCAAGGAGGGCGTGGGGAGCAAAGGCCCGACGCTGACGAGTTACCTGAGCATCCCCGGGCGGTATCTGGTGATGATGCCGCAGATGGACCGGGTGGGGGTGTCGCGCAAGGTGGAGGACGAGGACCTTCGCAAGAGGATGAAGGCGATCCTCGATCAGTTGGACCTGCCCGAGGGGTTCGGCTTCATCCTGCGCACGGCGGGGATGGAGCGCACCAAGACGGAACTGAAGCGCGACCTGGCCTACCTGATGCGCTTGCAGAAGGACATGGAGCGCAAGCGCACGGTGGGCTCGCGCCCGCGTCTGCTCTATTCCGAGAGCGACCTGCTGGTGCGGGCCCTGAGAGACATGGTGACGGCCGAGACCGAGTCGATCATCATCGACCACGAATCGGCGGTGAAGCGGGCGGCCCGGTTCATGAAGATCGTGGCCCCGCGGACGGTTACGAAACTCATCCACTTCACGGGCCGCACGCCGATCTTCCACGCGCTGGGGGTTGAGCAGCAGATCCGCACCATGTACGCCCGCGAGGTGCCCCTGCCCAGCGGCGGGCGGCTGGTGATCGACGAGACCGAGGCCCTGGTGGCCATCGACGTCAACAGCGGCAAGAGCCGGGCCGCGGGCGACAGCGAGACCAACGCCCTGCACACCAACCTTGAGGCGGCCGACGAGATCTGCCGCCAACTCCGCCTGCGCGACATGGGCGGCATCGTCATCAACGACCTGATCGACATGCGCCTGGCCAAGCACCGCAAGGAGGTGGAGGGCAAGTTCGATGAGATTCTCAGGGCCGACCGGGCACGCTCCACCATCATGCCCATCTCCGAGTTCGGCATTCTGGAGATGACGCGCCAGCGGATGCGCGGCAGCCACGAGAGCATCCACTTCCACACCTGCCAGCACTGCCACGGGCGGGGCCTGGTGCAGAAGCCCGATTCGGTGGCCGCGGACGCGATCCGCGAACTGGCGGCGGTGCTGGACCACGAGAAGGTGCGGCGCGTCGAGTTGGTGGTTCATGCACGGGTGGGCAGCGAGTTGCTTACCTCGCGCCGCAAGGCCCTGGCGCGCCTGGAGAAGTTCTTCGGCAAGGCCGTGGCGGTGCGGCTGAGCGATGCGATCCAGCCCGATCGGTACACGATCTACGCGTACGACGAGCAGGGGACGGATATCGAACTCGAACGGCTTCCCAAGCCGCGCGTGAGCGAGAGCCAGTTGGTGGCGTACACGGAGCCGGGGCTGGACGAGGCGATTGCCGAGGCGGAAACGCCCGAGGCCGACGAGGGGTATTCGGCGGACCTTGCCCGCGAAGGCGACGACCCGGACGCGGATTCGCCCACCGACGAGGCCGACGTGGACGCGACCGATGCGCACCCCATCGAGGTCGATCCTTCCGCGCTGCCGACCGACGATGATGCGCCAAACTTCGGCCAGGGTGGCCCGGGGGGCCGCGGCGGGCGCGGGAAGCGCGGCAGGCGTGGTGGCGCGGATCGGGGCGGGGCGGCAACCGGAACGGGCCGCGGACGAGGGCGCGATGATGGCCCGCGTGATGGCCCGCGTGATGGCCGGCGCGAATCGCCGGCAGCGGACGGACGGACCAGTCGGCCGGCGGTTGCGGCCGGCACTGGCGGGCCGGGCACGGGGCCCGACGGCCACGGAGGGGCACCGGCACCACAATCTCGCCCGGGGCGGCAGCGCCACGCGCAGGTGCTGGAGATGGTCAACACGCCCAGCGGAGGCAGTTACGAGCCGAACATGCCGGTGCCGCCGCAGTATGCGCAAGGCGCGGCTCCGGGCGCGCAGGCGCCGGGCGTTGAACCCGGCATGAACGGCGCTGAGCAGGGCTTCGGCGAAGATCGCGCCGGGCCGGGCGGGCGGCGGCGCAGGCGGCGGCGCGGCGGGCGCGGGCGTGGTGATTCGTTCGACGGACCGGGCCGCGACCAGCCGCTCAGTGCGGGGCCGGGCGGCGGATCGGCCGCTGCACCGGACCATGCCGCGCCCATCGGGCCGCAGGCACACGGAGGCCCGCGCGGCGGTGGCCGCTCGGGTGGGTCGCAAGGCGGGCGCGGCGGGCAGGGGCAACGGTTCGCCGGGCTTGCCGGTGCGTTCCGCGCGGAGGCGTTGTCGCAGCAGCCTGGCAGCCCAGCACCAGACACGACCGCGTACCCACATGGCGACCGGAACCGCGTGGGGAATCTGGGCGACCACGGAACAAACGTTGATGCCGCGGCACCGATCGGCCTGAATATGCCGGGCAGTGGCGGCGGGGCGTTTGAGCCTGCGCGCAGTGCCGCGCCCGGCGGCGTGGACTCAGGCGGCGAGAACCGCCCTGCCGATGGCGCGGTCGGGGGCAACGAAGGTGGCGGCGGTGGTCGTCGCCGGCGTGGGCGCGGCAGAGGGCGCGGCGGACGTGGTGGTGGTGGGCGTGAAGATGGGCACGGACAAGCCGATAGCGGTGTTCGCGACGGCGGTGCGAGAGGCGATGTGGTTCCGGCGCGTTCGGTAGCGCCAGCGCCGCAGGCATCAACCCCGTCGATGCCGTCACCGTCGAGCCCACCCCCGGTCCAGCCCGCGGCAGCCCCGGCAAAAGCGGCCAAACCAGCGTTCCGAAAACTGTACGGGTTCATCCGCAAACTCAAGCCCGGCGAGCACAAGGGCGGCGGGCGCGAGGAGTAAGCACACTTGGGACGCAGAGGACGAAGACGCGGTGGGGGCGGAGGGTTTGTCCCTCCCGGTGGTCAGCAGCCGCAGCAGCAGAGCGGCGCGAGTGCCGCGTGGGGCTGGGGTGCCGGCCCGCCCGGAGGAACCATGCGCGATGTGAACGCGGCGCAGGCGCCGATGCCCGCGCTGGCCGCGCCACCGACGGTTTCGCCGCAGCCCAGCCCTCAGCAGCAGATGCCGTGGCCGCCGCCCGGCAGCGCGGAGGCACCGACGCACGTGAACGGGCAAGCGCCGATCGGCGCGAGCAGTGATGGCGCCAGCGGTGGCGGGGCGAGTGGAGGATGGAGCGGCGGGCGCGGCCCGGAGCGCGCGGCGCCACAAGCGAGCCCGCCCGCGCGGCCGTTCGAGGACTTGACGAGTATTGACCCGCAGCCGCGCCTCACGCTGGAGCACCCCGGTTGCTCGGACTCGTGCCGGCTGATCGACCTGTTCTGCCCGATCGGGCGTGGGCAGCGGGCGCTGATCGTGAGCCCGCCCAAAGCGGGCAAGACCACGCTGCTCAAGGACATCGCCGCGGGCATTGCGCGCAACCACCCGGATGTGGAGTTGATCGCGCTGCTGGTGGATGAGCGGCCCGAGGAGGTGACCGACTTCCGCCGCTACTTCGCGCAGTTGGGCACCAACGCGCGCGTGATCGCCAGTTCCAACGACAACACGGTGGACAAGCACACGCAGATCAGCGTGGAGACCATGAACGAGTGCAAGCGCGGCGTGGTGGCGGGCAGGCACATTGTGGTGGTGCTGGATTCGATCACGCGCCTGTCGCGGGCGTTCAACAACTCGCGCCGCTTCGCCACCGGCGGGCGCACGATGACCGGCGGCGTGGACAGCAAGGCCCTGGAGGTGCCGCGGCAGATCTTCGGCTCGGCCCGCAACACCGAGGAGGCGGGGAGCCTGACGATCATCGCGACGTGCCTGGTGGATACGGGCAGCGCGATGGACCAGGTGATTTTCGAGGAGTTCAAGGGCTCGGGCAACATGGAGTTGATCCTCGACCGCAAGATCGCGGAGAAGCGCTACTTCCCATCGATCAACCTCGCGGCCAGCGGCACACGCAAAGA
>CAZNEU010000444.1:0-3404 GCA_964571915.1 uncultured Phycisphaeraceae bacterium | reverse complement strand
CCCGCACTCCAAGCGCCCGCTCGTCCCCGCTCCCCGCACACCGCTCGACCGGCGGGGGGGTGGGGGGTGGATTCTGGATGGCGAGTGTACAGCGTTGTCGCCCTCGGGGTTCAATGCCCCGATGGCGAACGGTTATTGGCCGTCCCGGCACGCGGCGGGCCACACACGCGGTTGGGGGGGCGGAGAAGCCCCCTGCGGCCTGCAAACCGCGATGGGCGCTCGGCGCGGCGGCATTTACAACGGGCCACACCGCGCGAGCGGAGTTTTTGTGGCACGGAGCGGAGCGCCACACCGCGCAAGCAGAGCGCCGAGGGCACGCGCCGAAGCGCCACACCGCGCGAGCAGAGCGCCACACCGCGCGAGCAGAGCGCCAGGGGCACGCGCCGAAGCGCCGCACCGCGCAAGAGGCCCGCTCCACCGCGCAACCGGAGCGCCAAGGGCACGCGCCGGAGCGCCACACCGTGCAACCAGGCCGCCGCACCGCGCAGGGGGACCCTTTGTAAGCGCGAGCGGAGCGCCGCAGGCACGCGCCGGAGCATCGCTGGCACCAAACGAAGCCCGGATGGCACGCGGCGGAGTGCCGCGGGCACCGAGCGGTGCTGGGCTGGCCCGTCACCGGCGGCCGTCCTGATAACCGGTGTCTCCATCCCGAACGCCAAGTGACCTCTCTGGCGTGCCACCGATCGCCGCCGCGGCGATCGGTGCGAATCACGCACATGCTCCCAAGCGGGGGCGCGGGACACTCATCTCCACCCCCGCCATTGGTCCCATCCGTGTCCGGGCGGCGGGTCGCACTCAATCACTGGCAGCGGTGATGCGGTGTCGCCCGTGTACTGCGCCCACCACTGGGCACTGGAGAATCGCCAGTCCGTGGCTGATCCGCACAGCCCGCGCGCCACCGGATTGCCATGCACATAGCGGATCTCTCTGGTCATCTCTTCCACATCGCGCACGTTGCGATCAAAGCCGCCCCCCTTCTGCCAGAAGCGCGGCTTTCCATCGGCGTGGTCGGCAACCCGCGAGAGCACAGGTGCTCTCAGCCGCCTCCAGCGTGCGATGACGCGCTGGGCGACCGACTTCTTGATGAACTCAAGGGTGCGGTCGATCGGCACGCCGCCGGAGGGAACCACGAGTAAGTGAACATGCTCGGGCATGACAACCCAGGCGATGAGCAGCAGGCCGAACGTGGCTCGGGCCTCGGCGAGCCTTGCCGCGAAGAGGCCGGCAATCTCGGGATTGGAGAGCAGCGGGAGTCGCCGTTCGCAAGAGAACGTGAGAAACCGCACGCCGTGGGGGAACTCGCGTCGAACCATCCGCTTGCGTTGCGGCACCGCCGTCATGCCGACAGAATACCAAACCGCACCTCGTGCCACCGATCGTGGCTTTGCACGATCGGTGCTCGGTCTGTCCAGCGCACCCCGTGCCCCGATCGCGGCTTTGCACGTCGGTGCCCGCCCGACTCAATCGCACCGATCGCCGAAACGGCGATCGGTGGCACGGAAACCATCCGCGATCGGTGCCACCCGCCGCTCCGATGTCGCGGCCGCCATGATCAAGAGCGCGGCGGTGGAATCTGAGGCCGCATGGGCTTCGGGACGCGACATCTGTCGATGGTAGGAAAGTTGGGTCAGCGGGTGACACCGATGTTGCGGGCTTCTTCTCGTTGCTGGCGGCACGAGATCGCGAGCTTGAGTGGCCCCGCCACAAGCAGCCGCGCAAGGCCGCGGCAGCATATGGCACAGGCCCGGGGGGCAGACAGTGCCGCTCTCCGGTACACTGCCTCCATCATGGGTGAACTCATCAAACTCGCGGCGGTCCTCGCCGTATTCTTTCTCCTCATCGGCCTCGCGTGGCTCATCGCCCTGAAACTCGGCTTGCTGAAGCCCCCGGCGGGCCTGGGCGATGCCGCGGCGGGCGGTGATCGAACACCCAGGTACCGCGTGCGCAATGAGGTACTCTCGCCCGGCGAGCGGGCGCTCTGGCCTGTGCTGCGCGAGGCCGTGCGGCTCGCGTGGGCCGCACGCCCCGGGTCAACCGCACCGGCACCCGCTGTGCTCGCGAGCGTGCGCCTGGCGGAACTCCTGGCGGTGGATGAGAGCAGATCGGCCAACCGGTCTGCGTGGCAGACCGCCCTCAACCAGATCACGAGCAAGCAGGTTGATTTCGTGGTGTGCGACGGCACCACGACGCGCCCCCTGCTGGTGGTGGAGTTTGATGACCCCACGCACGAACGGGCCGACCGCAAGGGCCGCGACGAGTTTGTTGATCGGGCGTGCCAGTCGGCCGGGCTGCCGATCTTGCACGTGCGCAGCGCGGCGGCGTACAACGTGCAAGACCTCGCGAAGCGGATCACCGATTGCCTTGGGCCGAGGGCTTGAGAAGGGGGCAGGTGCTGCGCGTGGCACTGCCCTTCATGGCACGGGCCCCGTCCCTCGCGCACGCACGGGGTCGCCTCACTGCCCCTCCCTGACGGTCGGGGTTCGTCCAGGCTCACTGCCCCATCGGCACCCTCAACCCCTTCTCCCCCGCACAAGCACTTGCCTCCGCATACCCCGCATCCGCGTGGCGCAGCACACCCATCGCCGGGTCGTTGGTCAGGACGCGCTCCAGGCGTGCCGCGGCTTCGGGCGTGCCGTCGGCCACGATGACCTGACCGGCGTGCTGGCTGAAGCCGATGCCCACGCCGCCGCCGTGGTGGAAACTCACCCACGACGCGCCGCTCGCCACGTTCACCATCGCGTTGAGGATCGCCCAGTCGCTGATGGCATCGGACCCGTCCTTCATCCCCTCGGTCTCGCGGTTGGGGCTGGCGACCGAGCCGCAGTCGAGGTGGTCGCGCCCGATCACGATCGGAGCCTTCACGCGGCCTGACGCGACGAGGTCGTTGAAAATGAGGCCCGCCTTGGCACGCTCGCCCTGGCCCAGCCAGCAGATGCGCGCGGGCAGGCCCTGGAACGCGATCCGCTCCTTCGCCAGGCGCAGCCAGCGTTGCAGGCCAGAGTTGTCGGGGAAGGCCTCGATGAGCGCGGCATCCGTCGCCGCGATATCCGCAGGGTCGCCCGAAAGCGCCACCCAGCGGAAGGGGCCGCGGCCGATGCAGAACTGCGGGCGAATAAAGGCGGGGACAAAGCCGGGGAAGTCGAAGGCGTTGGGCACGCCGCGGTCGAAGGCGCGCTGGCGGATGTTGTTGCCGTAGTCGAAGGTGATGGCGCCCGCATCCTGCAGGGCGAGCATGGCGCGCACGTGGCGGGCCATGCTCGCCATGCTTTCGGCGAGGTAACGCTCGGGGTCCTTGGCGCGCAGCGCGAGCGCGTCGGCAAGGCCATGGCCGGCTGGAACGTACCCGTTCAAGGGATCGTGGGCCGACGTCTGGTCGGTCAGCGCGTCGGGCGTGAAGCCGAGCC
>CAZNEU010000443.1:0-13481 GCA_964571915.1 uncultured Phycisphaeraceae bacterium | reverse complement strand
GTAGCCGGTGCTGTGGCTCTTGTTGAAGCCGTAGCCGGCGAACTTGAGGATCAACTCGAAGAGGTCGCGGGCCTGGTCTTTGCGCAGGCCCTTGCTCACGGCCCCCTCGATGAACTTCGGGCGTTCCTTCTCGATCTTGTCGTGCTTCTTCTTGCTGATGTTCTTGATGAGCGTGTAGGCATCTCGCAGTTTGATGCCGCCCATGCCATGCACCATCTGCATGACCTGCTCCTGGTAGACCATGATGCCGTAGGTCTCGCGCGTGAACTCATCCACGATCGGGTGGATGCTGGGCACGGGTGCCTGGCCGTGCTTGCGGCGGTTGTAATCGGGGATCAGGTCCATGGGCCCCGGCCGGAAGAGGGCGTTGGCGGCGATGAGATCTTCGAGACGGTCGGGCTTCATCTCGGTGAGCAGGCGGCGCATGCCGTCGGACTCGAACTGGAAGATGCCGGTGGTGTCGCCGCGCCGGAAGGCATCGAAGACGCGCGGGTCGGCGAAGGAGAGGCGGTCGAGGTCCAGGGGATGGCACATGGCCACAGAGCACATCGGCACATGGCCACATGATTGCAAGCCGCTCGCCCATACTGTCGGATCGGATGTGGCCATGTGCAGATGTGCCATGTGGCTCTGTCGCGGAACGAACTCCTCCCCCCGTCCCACCGCCCTCCACACTTCCTCTTCGTTCAGACTCTCGCGGATCAGCGCCTTGGCCCGCTCGATCACGCTGATGGTGCGCAGGCCCAGAAAATCCATCTTCAGCAGGCCCATCTTCTCGCACGTGGGGCCGTCCCACTGTGTGACGACTTCCGTGCCGTTGCCGCCCGTGGGCCGGTAGAGCGGCACGATCTCGTGGAGCGGGCGTGTGGCCACGATGACCCCCGCGGCGTGCACGCTGGCATGGCGGGCCTGGCCCTCCAGCGCCATGGCGTTATCGATGCAGCGGCGCACCACCTCCTCGCGGTCGTAGAGGGCTTTGAGGTCGGGCTCCTGCTGGAGAGCACGTTCGAGCGTGATGCCCAGTTGCTCGGGCACGAGTTTGGCGATTCTGTCCGCCTCCGCCAGCGGAATCTGCAGCACGCGGGCCACGTCGCGGATGGCGGCCTTGGCCTTGAGCGTGCCGAAGGTGATAATCTGGGCCACGTGCCCGTACTTCTGGCGCACGTAGTCGATCACGCGGCCGCGCCCGTCCTGGCAGAGGTCGATATCGATATCGGGGTACTCGGCCCGGTCCGGGTCGGTGAATCGCTCGAAGAGGAGGCCGTAGCGCACGGGGCAGGCGTTTGAGAGGCCCAGCACGTACCCCACCATCGTCCCCACGCCCGAACCACGGGCGAGCGAGGGCACGCCGTTGTCGCGGCCCCAGTTGACAAAGTCCCACACGATGAGGAAGTAGGGGGAGATGCCCTTGTCGGCGAGGATGGTGAGTTCGCGGCTGAGCCTGGCGCGGCGTTCGTTCGGGGTAGGTCGGCTCGCCGAGCCGACACTGGCGCCCGCGGAAGTCGCCTCGGCGCGCCGACCTACCCCATACCTCCACACGTACCCCGCCTCGGCGAGGAGGCGCAGGGCCTGGTCGCACTCGGCCTTGGCTTCGGCAGCGAGGGACTTCTTCTCTTCGTCGGTGGCGGTCGCGGGGAGCGCAAAGGGCACGACCTCAAAGCAGGCGCAGAACGCGCGATACCACGCGGAGAGGTCGCCCGTGAACGCCGGGTCGGTCGGCTCGGGCAGGCCCGACCACCCTTTGCCCGCCTCGTGCCCTTGTGCCTCCGTGCCTTCGTGCCTTCTTCTTACACGAACCATCGGCGCGTTGCTCCGCCCCAACGGGAGCGCGACGTTGCACCTGTCGGCGATGATCCCCGCGTTCGCCAGGGCCGCGGCCCCCGCCTCGCCGTAGGGCGCGAAGGCCTCGGCCATCTCGGCGGGGCTCTTGACGTAGATGTCTTCCGGGTAGTGCATCTTGCGCCCGGGCTCGTTCTTGTTTTTGGCCAAACTGATGCACACCAGCGTGTCGTGAGCGTCGTGGTCCTCCTTTCTCAGGAAGTGCGCATCGTTGTCGCCCACGATCGGCAGGTGGAGTTCTTCCGCCATCCGCACGATGTGCTTGTTGATCGCGTTCTGCTCGGGCACGTGGTGCTGGAGTTCGAGGAAGAAGCGGCTGGTGGCCGCGTCGCTGGTGCCGGCGAAGGTGCGGGCGTGCCAGCGTGCGCTCTCCAGGGCCTTGTCCCAGTGGGCGGCCTCGCCGCTGCGCTCGTAATCGAGCAGGTGCTCGCCGATCTCGCTGCCCAGGTGGCCGTTGATGGCGATGAGGCCCGCGCCGTGCTTCTCGAGCAGCGCCCGATCCACGCGCGGCTTGTAGTAAAAGCCGGTCAAGAACGCCTCGGAGCAGAGGTAGAGCAGGTTCTGCCAGCCCTCGTTGTTCTCCGCCAGCAGCACGAGGTGGTACCCGCCGTCCGACACGCCCGTGTAGGTGCGGTCGGCGCGGTCGCCGGGGGCCACATAGGCCTCGACGCCCAGGATGGGCTTGAGTTTGCGATCCAGCGCGGCCTGATAGAACGCGACCGCGCCGAAGAGGTTGCCGTGGTCGGTGCAGGCCACGGCGGTCATGCCGAGTTCTTTCACGCGGTGCATGAGTTTGTCGATGCGGTTGCCGCCGTCGAGCAGCGAATATTCCGTGTGCAGATGGAGGTGGGCGAACACGCCAGACCCCGCTGCCAGCCCGGGCGCGAGGGGTCCATGGTCCGCGGCGTTGGGCTTCTCGGGTGTGCTCTGGGGTGTGGTTGTCCGTGGCATGGCTCGTTGCGGCCCGCCAGCATCAGCGTGGGGGCTCCGCCTCCTCTTGCGTGCAGTGTAGAGGCTTGCGCCCCGGCCCGGTTACCGACCCGCCCATAACGCACAACCGCCCCATCAACCGCCACGGTCGGCACGCCCGCCACCACATCCGGCCTGCCGGGTGGCGGCCCTTGCTGCCGCATTGCATGGTGTGGACATGCCCGGGCGGCGCACCGCGATTTCGCGGCGGCACCGTCCGGACCCCTCGGTCGCACGCCGCGGCCCGAGAACTAACGGGGAGTTCGAGACATGAATCGCAGCACGATCCTCGCTTCGGTCTTCGGTTCGTCGTTCGCGCTGGCCGGGGTTGCCCTTGCCGGGCCCACCGCGCAGATGGCCTTCACGGGCACGGGCAAGGGCTCCAACGTCAAGATCATTTTCAACGGGAACAGTTTCAACGCCTTCTCGGGCCAACTTCAGCACACCATCTCCGGCGCTGCCGGCCTCAACAGCGTCATCAACGGCGACCGCCGCACCTTCTGCATCGACCTCTCGCAGCACGTGAGCAGGAACACCAACACCTACGAGATCGTGGATATCGTCGCCGAAGTCGGCGGCATCTCGCCGGCGTTCGCCGGCGTTCGCGGCGCGGCCATCTCGGGCATCTACAACACCTACGGCACCACCGCCATCGGCGGCACGAGGAGCACCAGCAACGACTTTGCCGCGGCGTTCCAGATGGCGGTGTGGGAACTGGCCTACGACTTCACCGGGGTGGCCTCGAGCATCAGCCTGACCGGGGGCGTGGCGAGATTCAAGAAGACGGACGGCACGGCCCTCTCCAGCGGCATCCTCACGCAGTTCAACACCATCATCTCCGCGATCGGGAACGGGCCCATCGCAGCGGGCCTGGTGGCCCTGCGTTCGGGGAACTACCAGGACCAACTGGTGTACGTTCCCGGCACGCTGATCCCCTCGGCGGGCTCGGCCGCGATGGCCGCGCTGGGCGGCCTCATGATCGCCCGCCGCCGTCGCGGGCGGTGAGGCGAAGCGGGCTCATACGGATTCTGATTGAAACGCGGGCGTGGCCGTCTCGAAAACGTGCAAGAATCACAAGCCCCTCTCGGAGAGAGGGGGTACCCAAGACACCCAAGCCTCAAGCAGAATCCGTATCAGTGGTCCCAGCCCAGGTCGGTCGCGTCGGTCGCGGCACCGTTTTCAACCAGCGCACACCCTGTGCCCTCGCGCACGGTGCCGATGCGTGTGATGCGCGTGCCGGTGGCGGGGCACGCACCCTCGCGGAGGGCGTGTTCACCCGCCGCGTCGGTGGTGAAGAGCAACTCGTAGTCTTCACCGGCGGCGCAGGCCTGGCGCACGCCGCCCGCATCGGCGTGCAGGGGCACGCTGGGGGCGTCGATCTCGACCCGGACGCGGCTGGCGGCGGCGATGCGGCCCGCGTCTCGCCCCAGGCCGTCGGAGGTGTCGATCATCGCGTGCAGCGAATCGCCCAGGACGTCGCACAGCCACACGCCCTCCGGCACGCGCGGCTCGAACGTGAGGTGCCGGCCGCTGGCCAGCGAACCGCCCACGCGCCCGGTGATCCACACGCCGTCGCCGGGGCGGGCACCGCTGCGCAGCACGGGTCCGCGGCGCGCGTGGGGCGTGCCGATGAGCGTGGTGGTGAGCGTGAGCGCCGCGCCCGCGGCGAGCGTGGCCGTGTCTCCGCCCACGAGCGGGCAGGCCCATTCGCGTGCGCGGCGGTGCAGTTCGTCAAACAGCGCGCGGGCGAGTGCATCGTCAAAGCCCGCAGGGAACGCCGCGGTCGCCAGGCTCCACACCGGCGTGCCGCCCATGGCGGCCACGTCGCTGAGGCTGCGAGCCAGTGCCTTGCGCGCCACCAACTCCACCGGTGTGCCAACGGCAGCGTGCGGCCCGACCACCACCGGCCCCTGGAAATGGCGGCCTTCGATCAGATGATCCACGGTGAGCAGGAGGGCATCGCCGTGCGCTGTTCGCACCACGGCGCAGTCGTCGCCCGGGCCGACGAGCACGCTCCCGGCCCCGGCGGGGGGCGGGCCGTGCGCGGCGATGTGCCTGAGCAGGTCTGATTCACGCATGAGGCGAGGGTAGTGGGCCGCGGCTCACGGCCTTTGCGAGTGCGGGCGGCTGCACTTCTCGCGGTGCATGAGGCCGATCATGTACTCATAGCAGGCGGTGAGGCCCGCCAGGCGCAGGCCCGCGCGGCCGTCGAGAAAGCCGAGGCGGACGAAGTACATGTAGACGAAGCGAAGGAGCGGCCGCAGGGGGGTGCGCGGCCAGACCTCGCGGCGCAGCCACCAGCGGTAGCGGAGGGTGTCGCGGAAGAGGCGTTCGGGTGCCGCGCCGCCGGCGGTGCCCATGCGCTGCTTCATCCACTCGGTGCTTTCGAGGTCGGCGTAGCGGATGTGCTTGCGGACCCACTCGCGCAGACTCTCGCGCCGGATGTGCAGCATCTCGTGCTCGAGGTAGGCGGTGGCGCCCTCGCACACCATGTGCTCGTGTACGGCCCGGTCTTCGTAGCGGCACGAGCCGCGCCGGAAGAAGCGCAGGTTCCAGGAGGGGTAGAGGCCGCCGTGGCGGACGGCGTGGCCCATGTAGAGCACGACGCGGTTGACGTAGTAGCCGTTGGTGGGGCCGTCGTCGCCGGCGATGCGGAAGATTTCCTCGCGCAGTTCCGGCGTGATGCGTTCGTCGGCGTCGAGGATGAAGACCCAGCGGCCGGTCATGGGCAGGTGGTCGAGTCCCCAGTTTTTCTGCTTGGCGTAATCGACAAACGCGTGCTCCACCACGGTGGCCCCGGCTCCGCGGGCCAGGCCTTGCGTGCCGTCGTTCGAGAGCGAATCCAGCACGAAGACGTTGCCCACCATGCGGGCGTTGTCCACGCACTCCACGATGTGCCCCGCCTCGTTGAGCGTGGGGATGATGATGTCGATGCCCCGGCCCACGGCGTGGAGTTTCTGGGCGCGATCGCTCATGCCGCCACCTCGCCCTTGGTGGCCGCGCCCCGGCGCGGGCCGGGGGGCACGGCATCGCTCAGCGGCGCGTGGGGGATATCGGCGAGCGTGCGCACGGTGCGGGCCTCGCTCTGGGCGGTCATCCGCACGACGAGCGTGTTGGTGATCGCCACCCAGCGCTGCCGGCGTTCCTTGATCTTGAGTTCGATCCAGTACTCGTACATGGAGATCATGGCGCAGTAGTGGAACCCGGGGATGCCGTCGAGCACCCCGCCGCGGAGGAAGTAGTTGTAGAGGAAGCGCCAGAAGGCCCGCACTTTCAGGAAGTACGACAGGTTCTTGAAGGCGCGGCGGCGGGCGATCATGTCGCCGGTGAACATGGCCCGCAGGCTGGGCGGGTGCGCGGCCTGGATGGCGATTCCCTCCGCGGCCTCACGCTCGGAGTACTCGTTGTGCTTGTTCAGCCACTCGTTCAGGCCCTTGCTGAAGGAGTAGTGCATGTACGGCTGCAGCATGGTGCCCACGGGCCCGCGCGGGTCCTCGCGCTGGCCGTGGCCGAAGTCCACGAAGCGGCACTGGCCGTAGCGGAAGAGCCGCACCTGGTAACTCGGGTAGCCCGCCGAGTGCTTGATCCACTCGCCCATGAAGATCATTTTGCTCGGGCAGAGGTAGCAGGCCTTGTCGGAGCGACCGCCGTCAGCGCCCAGCAGGTCCACCATCTCGCTCACCACCTCGGGCGTGAAGCGCTCGTCCGCGTCCAGGTGAAAGTGCCAGGGGTGCTTGCAGGGGATGTGGTCGATGGCCCAGTTGCGCTGGTCGCCGAAACTCTTGAACCGGTTCGTGTGGACGACCACGCCCATGGAGCGGGCGATCTCGGCCGTGTGGTCGCTGGAACCCGAGTCCAGCACGTGCACATCGTCGCACCACGCGCACGAGCGGATGCACTCGGCGATGTTGCCCTCCTCGTTGTATGTGAGGATGACGATCGACACGGGCGGGCGCGGCCCCTGATACCTGCCCCCGTCGAGTTGCACATCGACCGGCTCGTTCATGGCTGCCGCTCCGCGATGGCCCGCCGCTTCGGGGTGGTCTGGTCGCGAGAGTCTTGGGGGTTCTGCCCGTGTCGCTCGTGGTGCTGGTTGATGTCGGGCATGCGGGGCTCCGGGCAGGCCATCGGGCGTGCGTTGGCCCGGACGGCCGAATGATAACCGTTCGCGGGCCGCGCGTGCCGCGCACCGACTCCCAACAATCTGTCGGCCAGAAACCCGTGCGGGTTCGCCCTTTGTGCGTAAACACGCGCCGATCCGACGTCGATGGGTCCTCTCCGCCCCCATGCTCCGCATCCTGCACATCACCGAATCCATCCCCGCCAGCGCGGGCGGCACCTCCACCGCCTTTGTGGAGATGATCGAGGCCCTGCTCACGCAGGTCGCCGCGTGCCGGGTTCGTGCCGCCATCCAGCCCTTGACCGCGGATGACGAGGCCCGTACCTGGATCGTCCATCATCCGCCCGGCACGTGGCATCTGACCGGTTCACGCGGCGGTCTGCTCGCGGCGGGCATGGCCGCGTCCGCCCGTGCCCTGATCGACGCGTGGAAGCCCGCGGTGGTGTGCGTGCATGGGCTGTGGTGTACCGACACCGTGGCCGCGGCCCTGCACGCGCAGGCGAAGGGTGTGCCGGTGGTCTGGCACCCGCACGGCATGCTGGTGCGGGCGGCGCTGCGACACTCGCCCCTGAAGAAGGCGGTGTTCAGGAGGTTGTGGCTTGCGCGGGCGATTCGGCACGCCGCGGCGGTCGTCTTCACCAGCGACAACGAACGCGATACGTCGGACCTCTCGATGCTGGGCGAGCGCACGCGGCGCGTGGTGCTGCCTCTGCCCGTACACATCGACACGCCCGAGGGCGATCTGCCCGTGCTGCGGGCCGAGGGCCGCGCGGCGCTGCGGCTGGACGAGGGCGTGCCGCTGGTGAGTTTCATCGGTCGCCTGCACCACGTCAAGCGTGTTGAACTCTCGATCGGTGCCCTCGCCGCGGCACGCGCATCGGTGCCCGACGCACGCCTGGTGCTGATCGGGTCCGGCGAAGATCGCTACGTGCAGACCCTTCGCGCCCTGGCCGCGCGGCTGGGAGTGGAGCACGCGGTCATCTTCGCCGGCTGGAAGAACGGTCGTGAAAAGCGGGCCATTCTCGGTGCGGCCGACGCGATGATTCTCAACTCGGAGTTCGAGAACTTCGGCTACGCGATCGTTGAATCGCTGGCCCTGGGCACGCCGGTGGTGTGTTCGGACAATCTCTCGCTGGCGGCGGAGATGGCGGGGGCGGGCGCGGGGCGCGCGGCCGCGGGCGAACCCGCGGCCCTGGGCGGCGCGCTGGCGGGGGTGCTGGCCATGCCGCGGCACGAACGGCGCGCCGCCGGCTTGCGCGGCCGGCGGTGGGTGGTTGAGCGTTTCTCGCGCGAGGCGGTGGGCGCGAAGATGGTGGAGTTGTATCGCGGCCTGCGCGCGTAGCGGCCCGCGCAAGGCCCCCGGCCCGCTCGTTACACCGAGAAATACGCGGTGATGTAATCGCCCAGGTCGTCGGGGTTGATGACACCGTCGTCGTTGTAATCGGTCGTGAGTTCGTCGCTGAAATAGGACGTGATGAAGTCGCCCAGGTCGTCGGGGTTGATGATGCGGTCGATGTTGTAGTCGATCGGGTTGTACTCGGGCATCACGATCATCGCCACGTTGTACGCCTGATCGGGCTGGCCGCTGTTGCCCGCCGCGGTGGGGTCGAGGAAGAGACCATCGTTGTTGCGGTCGTAGACGATCTTGGCCCGCACCACCAGGGCACCCAGGCTGTTGGCGTTGCCGTAGCCGATCAGGCCCTGGGGCACGTGGCGGTTGATGTCCTGCACGATGGAGCCGGAGAAGATCGCGCCCGAGTCCACCGAGTCGCCGTCGGCGGTGCCCATGAACTGAATCTGGTAGTTGCGCTGGCTGTTGCGGCCCGCGAAGGTGTCGCCCACCCGCGTCAGCAGTTCGAGTTGGTAGCCGTTGGTCGAGGCGTCAAAGTTAGCACGGACCAGGCCCGTTGTGAGCACGCTCGGCCCGCCCTCGGGCGTGAGCATGAGCGTGGCGAGGAAGTAGAGGTTGCCGAACCGGTCCATGGCGGGGCTGGAAAGAGACGGGCCGCTGGTGGCCCCGGGCACCACCTCGTTGTAGCGGGCCAGGCGACCGATGGTGCTCAGGTTGCCGGGCTCGCCGCCGAGAACGGCCTTGCTCAGCCCGCCCGCGGCACCGCTCACGTTGCCGGTGTGGGCCGCGACACGCCACGCGACGGCGCCCGTGCCCGCGTTCACGCGGGCCACGGCGATGTAGTTGTCCATGCTCTGGGGCACCTGGCTGGGGGCGGTGTGGTTGGGCGAAACGGTGGCCGCCAGGAGCAGGTCGCCGCCGGGCAGCACCGTCAGGGCCACGGGCCCGCTGCCGCCGCGGAAACTCACCTGGCTGGCGAAGTTGCAGAACTCGTGGCTGCTCCCGGAGCCCCACGTAGCGATGGGGTCGAACCCGTCCACGCTGTCAACGATCTGGCCGCTGGTGGTGGGCAGCACGTAGCGCTGGGCCGTGTCCACGCTGCCGTTGGCGTTGAGGCCCCAGGCCGAGATGCCGCGCGTGCGTGTGGCGGCGGAATCGCGCGAGAGCACCGCCGCCGCGCCCATGTCGCCCGCGCCGGTGTTGATCTGGGCGAAGGTCTGTGCGGCGAAACTGATCGGGCCGCGCGGCGAGCCGCCGGCGGGCAGATACGCCGCGCTCGTGCTCATGGTGTTGACGACGCCCTCGAACTGGTAGTTGTTGGAGAAGTCGCTGCCGATCATGATCGGGCGTGAGGCCAGGAGCGAGGAGATGATCGTGGGCGCCGTGAGGGTGGTGAGCGATGTGCCCAGGAGCGTGCGGGTGTTGGCGCTGTCGCCGTAGGACAAGTTCTGGAGTTGGTTGAGGCCGGTGGTGCGCGCGGCCGCGTTGATGCGGATGAAGCGTTTGTCGGCGATGGCCGAGCCGCTGACGAGGCCGAAGTTGTCGGCCAGCAGGTGGACGTTGCCCGCCTCATCCACGCCGCCCAGCCCCAGCGACGCGGTGCTGGTGAGCCCGGCCGATGCCGAGGGCTTGTTCACCGCAGCGTTGGTGCGCGAGACGTAGAGCCGGTCGGGAGCGAGGTTGTTGAAGCCGATGATGCCGGCGATGATGTTGTTCTCATCGTCGCCGTCGCCGAAGGTGCCGTTGGGCCCGCCGCCGAACTCCATGAACGCCGCGCCGAACTGCGTGCCCAGGAGCGAACCGGTGTCGATGGGTCCGAACCGGCCCGTGCCGTTGTCGGCGGGGGTCGTGTTGTTGGCGTTGCTCACGCCCTGGCCGGCGGTGGCCCACGCCTGGTAGACGGACCGCGCCATCGGCCCGAAGGCGTAGCGGTTGCTCAGCGCGTTGGCACCCACCAGCGTGGTGAAGAACGAGGCCCCGCCCGACGAACCCTTCATCAGCGGCCCGAAGCGATAGCCCGCGCCCCAGGAACTGTTCCGAGCGATCAGGTCCACGGCAAAGTCGTTGCGCTGCTCCCCCGTCGCCGTCGAGCCCGCGGCATACGCCGACACGGCGTCGCCCGGCAGGCCGGTGCCGGTGGAGACAGAATCCTGAGCCGCGGCCGGAAGGGCCGCGATCAAACCAGCCGCCAGGGCAACACACGCGGCCAGAGAACCATTACGCATGTCAGACTCCATCGGGCCGGCACCACTTGCACGGGTGCCGCCAAACACCTCATCACGACGCGACCACCCCCGGCCGGCCCCAGGACAAGCATGCCGCGCGGTTGGTTTTCGGCCATGTCCGGCGGCCGGGTTTGTGCCCGGTACAGGGAAAATCCCCGGTTCAAGTGTACCCGCGCCCGCTCAGCGTGCCGGTGCATCTTTGGAGGAAGCCAGGCGCTGTTCGATGAGGGTCTTGCGCCGCGCCAGATCGGCCTTCCAGGCCGGGTCTGTCTCCAGGAGCAGGGCCCGCCGAACCCGCTCCGCAGAGGCCTCCGACACCTTGTCGCGGCGTGTGTCGATCAAGACCGATTCGCGGAGGGCGGGCAGGTAGTTGGGGTCGCGGCGCAAGGCCTGGGAATACGCCTCCGCCGCGTCGTCGAGATAGCCGAGTTTCTGCCACAGGAGTCCGATATTGGTGTACGGTCTGGGGTCTGTTGGGGAAACTTCCGCGGCGGTGCGGAAGGCCTCGATGGCCTCCATGTGCAGGCCCTTCTCCATGAGCAGGGCCCCCAGGTTGTTCCAACTCGCGGGGAAACTGCTGTAGGCCGCGGCCGAGCGGCGGTAGAGGTCCACGGCCTCGTCGGTGCGGCCGGCCTTCTCGGCCGTCTGGGCCTGCTGGGCGAGGTCCACGGCGTCGCGGAGTTGCGCCTGCTGGGGAGAAAGGTCGCTCTCGCCGGGACGGAGTTGGCAACCGGCGCTGGTGGCCAGGGCCGCGGCGCTGAATGCGATGGAGAGCCTTCGAATCATGCGGCATCCTTGGCGAGGTTCTCGCGCGTGGGGTTGAAGGTGCTTCACTGGCGGCGCTCCCATCGGGAGAAGGCCACGCTGCCCGACCAGCGGGGCTTGCCGTCGTGGGTGGCCGCGGCCGGAATGAGTTCCAGGCTGGCCAGTTCCACACCCGGCAGTTCGTCGGCCACCCGGTGGATCCACCTGAGCAGGTCCTCGATGTGCTGAGGCGACATGTTGGTCAGGGCATACTTGCGCCGCTTCACGCCCGCCGGCCCGGCCCGCAGGTCGTCGCTGTCGAGGATGGTGGCGTTGACCACGCCCGCGTCCTTGGCCAGCCGCTCGATCTCGCTGGCGAGCAGGGGGTTGGGCCGCAGCGCGTCGCCGTCGACGTCCGAGGCGGCCCCGGCGGATGCGGCCTGCAGCGAGGCGATCGCTCCCAGCAGATCGGCCGTGATCTCCTTCTGCACGCCCACCGCGCGCACCGCACTGGAGCGCTGCCACAGCGCCGTCGCCAGCCACAGCACGGCCAGTGCCAGCCCGCCAGCACCAAGCAGCAGCATCCAGCGTGGCTGGTTGCGCTCGGCCGCGAAGGCCGCGGCCCCGATGTGCGCGGCGTGCGCCTCCGTGGAGACCGCGCGCTCGCGTGCGGTGTCGGTCATCGTGAGCCCCTTCCTGCCACGGTGCCCGTGCCGGCCTTGGTGTCCACCCAGGTGCCCGAGATGTTGTACGTGCGGTTCTCCGCGGTGCCGCCGGGGTTGCCCTGCCAGTCGATGCGCGGGGGGTCCAGGTTCTCGCGCAGCGCGATGAGCAGGTTGGGGCCGGTCTGCGCGTCGGGCACGCTGAAACGGGCGGTGATGCCGGCGATGCCCGTGATGCTCAGCCGCTCCTTCTCGCGGAAACGCACGCCCGGCGTGGCATCAACCGCCGCCGCGATCTGCGCGAACGCCCCCAGCACGGGCCGCTCCGGCGTCATCGCCCCGCGCATCTTCTCAACCTCGCTCGCCCGGACGCGGATCGCCTTGGCCGGCTCGCGCAGGGTCTGGGCGTTGGGCACGAGCGTGCGCACCCTGGTCAGGGCATCGGCACGGGCGGCGATCTGCTCGGCCCGCAGGGATTCGATCCGGTGGATGCCCGCGTCGACCTTCCATGCCGCGATCCCGATCAGCCCCGCGAGCGCCAACAGCGCCGACGTGCTCCACGCGTACATCCGGCGCGTGGCCCGCACCGGCCGGCGCGTGAGCATCGTCAGCGATTGCTCGGCCCGGGCGGGCGCAGCGCCCGGTGCGGGCCCAGCCCGCACCTCGTTGGCCAGGCGAGCCAGCGTGGTGGCCAGAGGGTCTGCCTCCACGTGGGCCGACACGGCCGCGCCCGGCCAGTGCGTGCCCAAGGCCCGCGCCACCGCGCCCACGCCCGGCACGGCGGGCAGATCGTCGGCCAGCCCCGCGCACGTGACGTTGTCCGGGCCCACCACGCCGATGCGGGCGGGAGCGATGCCCAACTGCACCGACCACGCCAGCCAGTCGCTCACCACCCGCCCCACCTCGGAGCGAGAAACCTCGATCACGCTCGCATTGCCGTCGGCGGCCCGCCGCAGCCGCATCGTGCCCGCGGCCAGCAGGCCGCCGTCGCGCGACCATGACCACAGCAGCCGCCCCCGCGGGTCCACCACCACCGTGGCCGACACCGGCTCGCTGCCGCCCACCACCTGCACAGGGTGCGGGGCCGGTGCCAGCACGCCCGCCGCCAGAGCCGGGGCACGGGCCGGGTCCCACGCCAGGGCGATGGCGTGCCACACACTGACGCACTCTTCCACCACCACCCCCAGGGCATCGAGCGCATCCACCAGCAGGCGGGCCGGCAGGTCGGGCACGGCCAGCACGGCCAGCCGGTGGCGGGCCGCCTGGGCTGCGGGCGTGCGGTGCCAGGGCAGGCGCGGCGCGGTCCGTTGCGGCACGGCCTCGGTCAGCGCTTGCACGGCCAGGTCCATGCCGGTCTCGCCGTGGGCGGGCGCCCAGATACCGAATCGCTCGCCGGCCTCTTCACCCCCGGCAAAGGCGTGCTCGCGCACGACCGCCTCCAGCACGCCGGGGTCCGCGGAGGGCGTGCTCAGCCACGCGCACCGCGCCCCGTCGGCATCCAGGCAGAGCGTGATGAGGCTCGGGGGGGGGGGGGGGCGGGCGCCCCCGGGCCCCCCCCGCGGGCGGCGCGC
>CAZNEU010000442.1:0-5773 GCA_964571915.1 uncultured Phycisphaeraceae bacterium | reverse complement strand
TTGTCCAAACCTCCAGCACCCGGTGCCGGGACGGGCACGGGCACGGGCACATCCGGCGATGCGGGCGTGGCCGCGGGCTGCGCGGGTGCGCTGGCGGGCGCGGGAAGGGTGAGGCCCATGGCGGTCAGTGCCACGGCCTTCTCGCCGCCCACATCCATCTGAAAGAAGACCTTGATCGAACCCGCCCAGATAAAGGTCGCCGCCAGGGCAAGGCGGAGAAACAACGGCGTCCACGCGATGGCGATACGCTCAGAAGTGGTCATACATCACCGGCGGCAAGGCCCCGGCGCGCTCTGTGGATCGGCAAGATCGGCCTGTCGGCACCAGTCTGCACGCGCAACCCGGCCCCTTGGCACCCAACCGCCCTTTCCAAAGAGCCAGACCTGACCCCGCCCACGACCAACCCGAACACTTCCGGCAACGCGCCGCTGCTCACGCTGGCGATTGAGACGAGCAACCCCTCCAGCGCGCCGGTGGCGGGCGTGAGCGGCGCTGGCAACACGGGCCAGTCTGTCGCCTTCGGCCTGTTGCACGCTGGAAGGGGTGCGGGCGGACGCACGGAAATGCTGGGCGCGGAGCCGGTGGCCGCGGCCACACGCCACGACGATGACCTGATCCCCGCCATCGACCGCCTGGCACAGCGACTGAACATCGCGCCCCTCGCCATAGATCGCCTCGCGGTCAGCATCGGGCCCGGCGGCTTCACGGCCGTGCGCGTCGCTGTTGCCGCGGCGAAGATGATCGCCGAAGCGAACGCCGCGCACGGGCGGGCCACACGGTGCATCGGTGTGCCCAGTGCGCTGGTGGCGGCGTGGGCGCACACGAGCGGGCACACGAGCGCGGGCGCAGCGCGCGACGAAGCGCTCGCGGTGGCGCTGGCGTGCAAGGGCGAGTCGGTGCATCTCACGGTGCTGCCCGCCGGGTGGCGCGCGGACCCCGCCGGCGTGCCGCCGGGCGCCATCGCGCACGCGGCGGATGTGGCCGCGCTCGCGACGCGAGGCGTGCAAACACTGCTTGCGGATGCGTACCTGACAAGCGTGCTGCGCGATGCCGCGGCGGGTGCTGGCGTGCTGGTGGTGCCGCCGCTGTTTGAGGCCGCGGCGTGCCTGGATGTGGCCGCGCTGCTGCCCGCGATCGACGCGCTGGACCTGCTGCCGCTCTACCCGCGCGAGCCCGAGGCGGTGACGCTGTGGAGGTTGAAGAAGAAGGCGTGATGTTGCCGGGAAGGCACGGGGGCAGACCGGCCGGGACGGCCGGACCACCCGGAGCAGCCAGGCCGCACCCCTCACGTCCCCCGCACATTTCCGAACATCTCAATGTGCAGGCGCGGGCAGTAGCGCCAGCCGCGGCTTGCGCACGCGCTCAACACCGCCGCCTTGGTTTCGGCCGAGGGAGTCGTGATGCCCTCGGGCATGAGCAGGATGTCGGCGGGCGTGACGCCGCGCAGACGGGCGAGGAGCGCATCGATCTCGGCAACGTCGCTCTTACCGCAGTACACGAACTTGAGTTGGCGGCCGGGCGCGGGGTGGGCATCAAGAAGCGCCCGCAGCGCGGCGAGATTGATGCGCGCGGCCTCGTGCTTGGCGGGCCAGCGCAGCGCGCCGGGGCCGCCCAGCGCGAGGGCCTGCTCCGCGGTGGGCGTGGAACTGGCGAGTTTGGGGCTGATGTTCATGAGGTGGCACGACACGGGCCGGAAGATCGTGCCCGCCGTCTCGATCGTGATGTGCATGTGCGGAGCGAGCGCGGCAGCAAGCGGCCCAAGCCCATCGAACATCATCGGTTCGCCTCCTGTAATCACCGCGTGGCTGACGGGCGCGTTCTTCCAGCGGGCGGCGCGGGCCTCGGCAACAAAATCTGCGATGGTGCGCAGGCCGCCACCCTCGCCGGTCGTGTCGGGCCGCCAACTCGCATACGGCGTGTCGCACCAGGCGCAGCGCAGGTTGCAGCCGGAGAGACGCACAAACCAACTGGGCGTGCCGGCCAGCAGGCCTTCGCCCTGGATGGATGTGAAGGTTTCGCTCACGGGGAGCGTGATGGTGCCCGCAGCAATCGGAAGGGCGGCGCTCATGGCTGGGATGCGTACGGAGTGGGATCGGCAATGCCCGCTTCGGCAAAGCCGCGCTTGCGGATGAGGCACGAATCGCAGTGGCCGCAGGCACGGTCGGCACGCGGGTCGTAGCAACTGTGCGTCAGTTCCAGCGGCACGTGCAGATCGGCCCCGAGGCGGATGATGGCGGCCTTGGAGAGGTGCACGAGCGGCGCGTGCAGCCGCCACGGGCGGTGGTTGGCTCCGGTTTCCACGCCCGCGCGCGTGCCCAGCGCCAGCGTGGCCTCGAGCGAGCGGAGGAAGGCCTCGCGGCAGTCCGGATAGCCGGAATAGTCCACGGCGTTCACGCCGAGGTAGATGTCGGATGCGCCCAGTGTTTCAGCCAGGCCGGCAGCGAGCGAGATGAAGATGAGGTTGCGCGCGGGGACATAGGTGATGGGGACCGCCGTGGTGTGAAGACCAAGGCCCTCCCCCGGCCTCGCCGACTCGGCCACCCCCTCCGACTGGGTCGGAGGGAGATGATGCGGCGAGAATGTGTCTTTGGGCACGTTGATCGCCGCGTCGGTGAGGGCCGAGCCGCCGATGGCGCGGAGATCAACCTCGAGCGTGAGGTGGCGGGCGACGCCCAGGGCCGCGACGATGCGTGCCGCGGCGGCGAGTTCAACATGGTGCCGCTGGCCGTAATCGAAACTGATGGCGACAGGGTTGAAGCCGTCGCGCTGGGCGCAGGCGAGAGCGACGGCGCTATCCAGGCCGCCGGAAAGCAGCACGACCGCAACGGGCTTGGCCGTGCTGGGCGATGCGCCGGGCCGGGGGGTGCTGGGCGGAGGGCTCACCACGCGCCCTCCAGAATCATGCCGATGGCGTGGGCCACACCGTCTTCATCCACGCTGAGCGTGGTCCGGCCTGCCGCGGCTTTCACACGCTCGTGGCCGTTGCCCATGGCGATGCCCAGCCCCGCGTGCGTGATCATGGAGAGGTCGTTGAGTTGGTCGCCGATCGCGGCGGTCTCGCCGTGCGCGATGCCCAGCCGCATGGCGAGGCGGTCCAGCGCCTGCCACTTGTCGGCCTGGGCGTGGAAGAGTTCCACGATGTGGACGCTCTCGATCCCGGCGAGTTTGCGTTCGGCGGGGAGCAGAACACCGGAGAAGTGCTGGAGCATGGCGACACCGCCGAAGCGGGTGCGCAGTTCGTGTGCCAGTTCATCCACGGGCGTGTTCGCGGCGTACGCACCGATGCGGACGGAGTGCTCGGGGTGCTCGTCGTCTTCGAGCCTCGGCACGCAGCGCAGGCGGGCGCCCATGTTCGTGAACCACCAGCGGCTGGAGGCATCGATCGCTTCGATGCCGCGCTCGGAAACCACAAGGTAGTCGTAGCCCGCGGCGTGGGGGTCCTTCAGCACGAGAGCGGCGTGGCCGCGGGAGGTGAGGTGGGAGACGATGTCGGTGGCGAGAGATTGGTCGAGGGCGAAGCGTTCGAGGGTGAGGCCGGTATCCGGGCAGGCCACCATGGCACCGCCCGCGACGATGACGGGGTCGCGCTGCTCGATGGCGCGCACGACCTGCACGCACTCGATGAGGGCGCGGCCTGTGCAGACGACCACCATGATGCCCGCCGCGCGGGCGGCCCGAAGGGCGCGCAGGTTGGCGGGGGAGACGTGGCCGTGATGGTCTACCAGCGTGCCGTCAAGGTCTATGGCGAGGAGTTTGCAGCGAACCGCGGGCATGGGCGAGCGTAGGTGTTCGCAGGAGGTTTGGGCGTGGGCCGCGTGCCGGCGCGGTATGGTGTGGCGGCGCGAAGAGGCCGATACACTTGTGGCAACGATGGCGCGATGGCTGGCCATTTCGATCCTGGTTTTCGCCCAACTCGTGGGCGTGCCGTTGGGCGCGCTCGCGGCGTGCGGCACGGTGGCTGCCGCGTGCGCCGGGAATGATGCCGCGGCCTTCTGCGTGTGGAACGGCGCGTGTGCGTGCCCGTGCTGCGGGGGCGATGAACAGGCACCGGCCGCACCTGAGAAGCCCGCCTTGCCGCCGGCCGCGAAGACCACGCTGGATGTGGCGGCGGCAGAGGTGCTTTCGGTGGTGGTGTGGCTGGCGCGGGCTGCGGCAGTGGTGTGCGTGCCTGCGGGCGACGGCCCGCGATGCCGCGGCAACGCCAAGCGTGTGCAGGCGGTGCTGTGCCGCTGGCGAACGTAGAACGCGGGCACGCTTTTCGCTGCGCGTTGGTGTTCGCATCGATTCGTCAATCCAAGATGGTTTATCGCCCGCGCCCCTTTGTGTGCGCGGGCAGGAGTTGATCTCATGAACGCTCGTATCGATCAATGGCTTTGTGTCGGTTCGTTGTCTCTCGTCGCGGCGTGCGCGGCACCGTCGGATTCGGGGGGGTCGGCGTCATCGGCGGCACCGAACAAGGAGAACGCGGTCGTCCACGCCTACACGCCCGCCGACATGGCGCACGCAAAGGACCCGGCGCCGCTGGCGGCCACGTCCGTCACGCTGTTTGTCAACGGCATGGGGTGCCCCCTGTGCGTGACCAACGTGGACAAGCAGTTGGAGCGACTCAAGGGTGTGGACACCGTGACGGTGGACCTGGGCGCGGGCACCGTGGATGTGGGCCTTACGGGCAAGACCAGGCCCAGCGGCGCGGCCCTGGCCGAGGCGGTGGACAACGCCGGCCTCACACTCGTGAAGATCCGCACCAACAACTGAGCGCGTGCGCTCGACGAAAGGAATGACCATGAAGACCACGCTCACACGCGCGGCGGCCACGGGCGCCCTCGCCCTCGCTCCTGCCGTTGCCACGCTCACCGCGCGGCACGCGCAGGCCCAGGAGGCGATGTTCACCGCCGCGGCGACGATGCCGGGCCCGGGGACGTTCATTTACAGGCCGCAACTGATGCTGTACGCGTACGGCTCGCGGCCCGGCACGAACGTCGAGAGCACGTTCAAGTACGTCCTGGATCAGCAGGTGCAGATCGGCCTGGAGAAGGACTTGTCGCTGACGATTGATGTGCCCGTGGCGCTGAAGCGCGAGAACTTTGTACCCGGCACGGGGCCGGGCGGCGCCGGGCAGGAGATCGCGGTGGGGGCCGACGAAGTGGGCGTGATGTTCAAGTACCGGTTCTTCCGCGAGGACACGGGGGGCATCGACACGCTCCGCGCGGCGATCCTCGCCGGTGTGAAGGTGCAGACGGAGAACCGCGCCCACACCGACCCGTACATCGGCGCGGTGGCGACGCAGGTGGTCGGGCGGCACGGGTTCAACGCCGAGATCGGCTACACGCTGACGACCGGCGGCGAGCGCCGGAGCAACCTCGGCGGGGAGGGGCCCAGCGATGCGTTTGAGTACAACGCGGCGTACCTGTTCCGATTCGCGCCGGAGCGGTATGCCGCCGATTCGACCGGGGCGTGGTTCGCCACCATCGAGGTCAACGGGCTGTACGAGACCAACGGCGACCACGAGCTCCGCTGGAGCCCGGGCATCATGTACGAGGGGCGCGAGTTCGCCTTTGAGGTGATGGCCCAGATGCCGCTGTGGGCGGATGTGAGCGAGCGGCCGGAACTGGACTTTGCGGTGGGGTTCGGGTTCAGGTTTTTATTCTGACGGGGGCCTTGACGGGCCGGGCGGGAGGGCGCATAATGCAATCGTGTTGCATGTGCGTATAAGATGCACAAGGTGGCCGCCTGCGGCTTCCCGCGCAGCCCCGGCCGCGCTGCGGGCGTTCAC
>CAZNEU010000441.1:0-7034 GCA_964571915.1 uncultured Phycisphaeraceae bacterium | reverse complement strand
CCGGCATCGACGGCCTGCTGCACGTCTCCGACGTGTCGTGGACCAGGAAGGTCGCTCACCCCAACGAGGTCTTCAAGAAGGGCGACAAACTCGCCTGCGTGGTGCTGGACGTGGACCGCGAGAAGCAGCGCATCGGCCTGGGCATCAAGCAACTCGCCGAAGACCCGTGGATCACCGCCATCCCCGAGCACTACAAGCCCGGCATGGTCATCCGCGGCAAGGTCACCAAGATCACCAACTTCGGCGTGTTTGTTGAACTCGAGAACGACCTCGAGGGCCTCCTGCACATCTCCGAACTGGCCGACCACAAGGTCGAGAACCCGCAGGACGTGGTCAAGATCGGCGACGAGGTGGACGTGAAAATCCTGCGCGTCGACACGAGCGACCGCAAGATCGGCCTCTCCCTCAAGCGGGCCCAGTGGGGCGATTCCACCGGCGGCGGTGGCGGCACCGGCGGCGGCGAGGCCCGCGCTGCACGCGGCCCGGCCCCCACGCGCGGCGGCATGGACGACCACGGCGCACTCGGCACCGACAAGATTCAGTTCGGCAAGAAGGGCGAGTAAGGGAAGGCCCGGCGGACGGGACGTCCGCCCCACCAAAGGCACGAAGGCCAGGCCCGACAGTGAACACTCAACGAGGCCCCGGCGCGAAGCCGGGGCCTTTTCGTTTGACCGCTGCGCGGGAAAAAGAGAAACGCCCGGGCATCAAGGCCCGAGCGTTCATCCTGGGCCGCGGGCCGGAACGATTGTCCGCCGCGGCGTCTGGCGAGTTATCCATGCCTCTACACTTGCACCCGACCGGCGAGGGGCTCGCTCCCGACGTGGCTCAGCACATGGCCATGAACGACAGGAATGCCAGAATCGCGATGCGCTGGCGGTTCACGGTGAAGTTGATCAGTGCGGCCACGGGAGTCTCCCTCTTTCTTGAAGTTGTCTGTCGAAACCAGTTCAACCCGCGTGCCATCCCCGCCCGAACGCCGCGACGGGCCGCGGCAGGCCCACTGTCCGAGAAGATACCACATGAACGCCCCCTTGCACCACTCCGCGATGAGTTGCCGCGACACGCGCTGTGGCACGCGGGCAACACGCGGCCGGCGCGCGGGCCTGGCGGCGATTCTCGTGCTGGTATCCGTTTGGTGTGCGGGGGCGTGCGCCGCGGCCCAACCGGCCTCGGAGCGGGTCGCCCCGGCGACTCTCCGACCCGGGGGCACCACACGGGGTGCCGCGGCCCTGCCCGCGCCCGCCGAGGCGATGCTTGCTTACCGGACCATGCGCACGTGGCTTGATGGCTGGGGCCTGCCTTCGGCGCCCCGCCCCGGCGAACTGCCCGAGGCGGTCGGCGCGATCGTCATGCTCCGCTACGAGGGCCAACTCATCGGGCGCGGCACCGACATGGCCACGGACGCGGGGCAGGCCGCTTCAGACCGGGATGTGCCCGCCAGCCGCGCGATCTTCCGTGCGCTGCGGGCCGCGTTCGCGGAGGCGGATCGACGCCTGCCGGTGGCGCAAGACGCGACCCGCGATGGGCTGGTGGCCAAGGCCGGCCAGCGCGTGCTGCTGAGCATTGAACTGGCGGGCGTTTCCACGCCCGTTGATGTGCCGACGTTCGCCGAACTGGATCTGGCGCTGGCGCCGGGCATCGACGGAGTGGTGGTGCGGCAGGGCCCGCGCATCGGCGCGATGTCGCCGGGGGCGATGCTGGCCGCGAACCTCACGCCCAGCGAGGCGGCCCGGGCGCTGGTGGCGCAGGTGAGCGGCGATGCGGTGCTGGCTTTGCAGGAACTGGAGGCGCTGCGTTCGCGGTCGCGCGTGGTGGTGTCGCGGTTCCGCGTCGTTCATCTTTCGCAGACGGTGCCCGAGGGCGAACCGACGTTTCTGAACCGCGGGCAGGAGACGGTGGCGATCGGTGATATGAACGCGGGCCTGCTGGGGGCGATGGTGGAGGGGCTGGCGCAGCACCTTGCCGCGCGGCTGCACGGCGTTGGGGGGGACGATGAGCCGCTGGGCCTGCGCGGCGCCTACCTGCCGTGGGCGGGCCGCTTTGAGCCCGACTTCGCCCCGCCGCACGAGCAGGCCCTGGCCGCGTACGCGCTGGCGCGGGCCGCGGGCACGCGCGGCATCGGCGCGCGCGTGGCCGCGCAGGCCGCGGCCGCCGGCGAAAGCCTGCTGCACGCGCTGGCCGATGTGGCGATCGAGGAGCGTGCCCCGTGGGATGAGCCCGCCGCGGCGGCCCTCACGCTGCTGGCGCTGCGCGCGAGTCGGGGCGACCCGGAGGGTGTCGAGGCGTGGCGTGCGGACCTGCGCACGCGTTGCCGCGAGAGGGTGGCGCGGGCGTTCGACGACAAGACCGGCTTTGTGCCCGATGCCGAGGGTGTCGAAGGGTTGGTCGCGCTCGTGCTGGTGCGTGAGAACCTGCCCGGTGGCGGGAGGGCGGTGGGCATGGCCTTTGAGCGCACGCCGCCGGCAAGGCTGGTGTCGCAGATGCCGTGGCTGGGCCTGGCGGCGATGGATGCCGCGCCCGCGGGCGGGCCGCCGAACGCAGACTGGGCCGCGCGTCTGCGGGCGATGCGCACAGCGTTGTGGGCGAACCAGGTGCAGGCCCACGCGGCGGATATCGAGATGGGCGACATGGCCGGCGGCATCGTCTTTTCCAGCGCGGCACGGGAGCTGCCCACGTGGCAGTGCCTGCGGCCGCTCGCCTTTGCCGCCGCGGCGTGGACGGACCCGGCGCTCACACCGCCGACGGATCGCGCCGCGGAACTGGCGCGGCTGCTGTGGGCGGCCCGCTACGCACGGCAGTTGCAGGCCCTGCCCGCCACGGCGTGGATGGCCGTGGCGCCGGAACTGGCGCGGGGCGGTGTGCGGGCCGCGATGTGGGACCAGACGCAGCCCAACGATGCCAGCAGCATGGGCCTGATCTTCGCGTGCGAGATGGTGGGGGCGGTGGGGGTGGGGAGGTGAGCACGTTCACGCGTGTGTTCGTCGGAACTTCGTGGTTTGTACGTTCCAACTTGTTTGATGCCTTGCGCGGCGAAGCCGCGAGGGTGAGTAGCCGCGGGTCGCCGCGCAGCGGCACCCGCGGGTTGCCGGCGTGTGAGGCTCGATGCACCGCGTCAGCGGTGCGGGAAGGGTTGCCCAGCGTGCCAACGCGACGGAGCCTGCCGTGCCGCTGCGCGGCACCGTGGGGAAGGCGTGCGGCTTGCGTGGGTGCGGCTACGCCGCGACCCACGCCTATTGACCCTTGCGGCTTCGCCGCAAAAAACCTCGTCAGAAACCGTCGATCTCCCGGCACGGATGCATCGGTTTTCCTATCATTGCCGAGCCGTTTTTCGCCTGCCTTCCAACCGCTCCCGGAGCCGGTTTCATGGATGACATTCGCCCCGGATTCTCTGCCCGCCGCCTCGCCACTGACGGCCCCGAAGGGCCCGGCGGTGGGGGGCCGTCTGACGCGCCGTTGGCCACGCCCGACCAGCCCGGCATCATCATCGACCTGGCGATCGAGCGCGAACTGCAGGACAGTTACCTCACCTACGCGATGAGCACCATCATGGACCGGGCGTTGCCCGATGTCCGCGACGGGCTCAAGCCCAGCCAGCGGCGCATCCTCGTCGCCATGAACGACCTGCGGCTCTACCCCGGCCGCAAGCAACTCAAGTGCGCCAAAATCTGCGGCGATACCAGCGGCAACTACCACCCCCACGGCGAATCCGTCATCTACCCCACGCTGGTGGGCATGGCCCAGAGGTGGCGCATGCGCACCACGCTGGTGGACCCGCAGGGCAACTTCGGCTCGATCGACCCCGACCCGCCCGCGGCCATGCGTTACACCGAGGCCCGCCTGACGGCCGCGGCGGTGGACATGCTGGATGACCTGTCATTGGACACGGTGGACTTTCAGCCCAACTACGACGACCGGCTCAAAGAGCCGACGGTGCTGCCGGGGCGCTTCCCGCACCTGCTCATCAACGGGGGCGTGGGCATCGCGGTGGGCATGGCCACGAGCATGGCCCCCAACAACCCCACGGAGGTCTTCGACTCCATCATCCGCACCGTCGAGAACCCCGGCATCAAACTGCTGGAACTGATGCAGGACGTGAAGAACGACGCGGGCGAGACGATCCGCCACGGCATCAAGGGTCCTGATTTCCCCACCGGCGGCATCATCATGGGCCGGCGCGGCATCATCGAGGGGTACGAGGCCGGGCGCGGCAAGGTGCATCTGCGCGGCATCGTGCGCACCGAGCCCGTGCCCGGGAGCAAGGACAAAGAACAACTCGTGATCGACGCGATTCCGTACAACCTGGGCCTCACCACGCTGGTGGAGCGGATTGTGGACGCGGTGAAGGAAGACAGGATCACGGACGTCTCGGATGTACGGAACGAAAGTGGCCGCGAGGCCATGGTGCGGGTGGTGGTGGAACTGAAGAAGGGGGCCGACGCGGCGGTGGTTGAGAAGCAGTTGTACGAGTTCACGCCCCTGCAGGACACGTACAGCATCAACAACATCGCGCTGGTGAACCGCCAGCCGCGCACGCTGGGTGTGGTGGAGATGATCCGGCATTACATCGACCACCGCTGCGAGGTGATCCGCCGGCGCACGGCCCACCTGCTGAAGGAGGCCCGCCGCAAGGCCCACGTGCTGGAGGGCATGATCTACGCGGTCTGCGACATTGATGAGGTCATCAAACTCATCCGCTCGTCGCGCACGCGCCAGGAGGCCATCGAGAAGTTGATGGCGCGGCGCTTCCGCATCGCCCCCTCGCACCCGCACGCGGGGAGCATCCCGGCGCGGTTGATGGAGGCCGTTCGCGCGGCGGACAAGGGCGGCGGCACGCTGCTCACGCGCATTCAGGCCGAGACCATCGGCAACATGCGGCTGATCCAGTTGACGGGTTTGGAGATCGAGAAACTGGTGGGCGAGTACAAGGCCCTGTGCGATGAGATCGAGGGGTACGAGAAGATTCTGGCCACGCACCAACTGGTGCTGGACATCGTGAAGGCCGACTGCGAGCGGATGCGGGCACGCTACAAGAGCGCCCGCGTTACGCAGATCGAGGAGAGCGAGGGCGAGGACTTGACGATTGCCGCGCTGATTCCTGTGCAGGACATGGCCGTGACGATCAGCCACCAGGGGTATGCCAAGCGCGTGGTGCTGGAGACGTACAAGCAGCAGGGCAGAGGCGGCAAGGGGATCATCGGCGGGCGCACCAAAGACGACGACTTCATCGAGCACATGTTCGTGGCCAGCACGCACGACGATCTGTTGTGCTTCACCAACACCGGGCGGGTGTTCAAGGTGAAGGTGTACGAGTTGCCGGAGATGGACCGGACGGCCAAGGGCCGCTCGCTGGTGAACCTGATCGACGTGAAGGCGGGGGAGAAGTTCTGCGCGTTCCTGCCGGTGCGGAACTTCGAGGCCGGGAGCAACTTCCTGAGTTTCGTCTCGGCCCACGGCATCGTGAAGCGCACCGCGCTCAAGGCGTACATGAACGTGAACCGCTCGGGCATCATCGCCGTCGATATCCGCGCGGGCGACACGTTGCTGGACGTGCTGCTCACCAACGGGTCCGACGACCTGCTCATCGCCACGGCTAACGGGATGGCGATCCGTTTCAACGAGACCGATGCACGCGACATGGGGCGTGCCGCGGGCGGCGTGAAGGGGATCGACCTTGCTGAGGGCGACGAGGCCATCGGTATGATCAGCCTGGCCATGACGCCCGATGCCGACGGCGACCTGATGACCGCCGACCCCAACCAGTTCCTGCTCACCATCACGCAGCGCGGCTACGGCAAACGCACCGCCGTGGATGAATATCGCGTGCAGCCCGAGACCGGCAAGGTCCGCAGCCAGAGCCGCGGCGGCAAGGGCCGGGCGGATATCAAGACCAGCGAACGCAACGGGCGCGCCGTCGCGTCCATCGGCGTGCGGCCCGGCGATGATGTGATCGTGGTGACGACGCAGGGCCAGTTGGTGCGGATGCCGGGCGATGAAATCCGCGATACGGGCCGCAACACGCTGGGCGTGCGCATCGTTTCGCTGAATGACGGTGATGCGGTGGCCGCGGCGGCCCGTGTGCCGGCGGATGCGGTGGAGCAGGCGGGTGGCGGCACGACCGAGACAATCCCGCCCGCAAAGTGAAGTTTGTGCAATGTTCGGTGTGGGTTCAGGACATTTGGGGGGGAGCGGCGGTCTGGCGGCGATATGCTCAGGGCAGAACGACTATGGCCACGGAGTGGTCCGACCACATCTTGATCAGCGAACTGCAGGACGAGCCGCAACTCACGGAGGAGTTGGCCGCGCTGCACGAGCGCGTGGCCCCCGGGCGGGGCGCGGCCCGGCACATCGTGCTGAACTTCGCGGGCGTGAACTATGTCTCCAGTTCGCACCTGGCCCAGTTGCTGCGCCTGCGCACGAAACTGGTGGACCACGGGCGCGTGATGGTGCTCTGCTCGGTGAGCGACAACGTGCGGTCGGTGATCGCGATCACCGGGCTGGACCGGATCTTCCGCTTCGCGCCCGATCCGATGACGGCCCTCGCCTCGCTCCAACTGGAGGGGCACACGAGCGTGGAGGCGTGAGGCTGCTCTGCTGCAAGCCTCCGAGTGCTCGTGGCACAGCCTTCCAGGCTGTGCCTCCATACCTCGTGAAACGGGGCGTGCTTGTGATGGGAGGTCGGTAGGGCACAGGCTGCAAGCCTGTGCTACGAGACGTGGGAGGCGAATCACGCACCGTGCAACGCTGACGGGCGCCGGTTGAACAAGGAGAACGATTGTCCGCTCTTGCTTCACAGCCTGAGATCGATGCGAGCGCCGGCGCAGCGGGGGGGGGGCCGCGCCCCATCGTCGAACTCCGCGGCGTGCAGCGCGTGTACTACAAGCCCGACGGCAGCGTGCTGGTGGAGGCCCTGTGCGGCCTCTCGCTGGTGATCCCGCAGGGGCAGTATGTCGCCATCATGGGCGCTTCGGGCTCGGGCAAGAGCACGATGATGAACGTGCTGGGGTGCTTGGACCGGCCCACGGGCGGTGAATATC